>CAZNBG010000514.1:0-2470 GCA_964570915.1 uncultured Nitrospira sp.
CCCAACAAATGTACAACCCCACATCCCTTCGTGATCGGAAAGGATCTCGTAGCGTTCGTGGAAGCCGTGGTCGCGCGAGTCCATGTTATAGCGTTGGGCCAGCGCGATGGCGGCCGGCCCGGTAAATGTGTTGTCGAGGCCGTATACGGGGCAGGCGGCGTAGCACAACAGGCAATTGATGCACATGCTAAATTGCTTGTAGTTCTCGAGCTGTTCCGGGGTTTGCAAATACTCTCCCTGCGATATCGGTTTCTCATCCTCCCGTACGATCCATGGCTTTACTTGTTTTAGCTTGGCCATGAAGTCCGTCATTTCAATGACGAGATCTCGAACGATAGGGAAATTGCGAAGGGGCTCCACTCGGACGGGTCCAGGCGCATAGCTCGACAGGAAGGTCGCGCAAGTCAGCTTCGGCTCTCCGTCAACCATCATTCCACAACTGCCGCATACGCCCATTCGGCAAGACCAACGGTAAGTCAGCGAGCCATCCAACCTGTCCTTGATGTAATTCAGAGCATCGAGGATCACCCAATCTCTACGAAACGGCACCTCGTATTTTGCAAACGCAGGTTCAGAATGCCGTTCGGGATCATAGCGTGCAACTTCCAAAATGATTTTTTCTGACATTTGCCTTACCTTCCGTAGACGCGCTGTGCAGGTGGCCAACGAGTGATCGTGACTGGCAGGTATTCCACTCGAGGCGTGCCATCTTCATTGCGCCTGACGAGGGAATGAGCCAGATATTCTGTGTCATTTCTGGCCGGAAAATCCGTCCGTTGGTGGGCCCCACGCGATTCCTTTCGGAACAGCGCGCATTGGACTATGGAACTCGCAACGTCGAGCATGAAAGACAACTCGAGGGCCGAAGTTAGCTCGGTGTTGAATGTGCGGCTGTGGTCACTCAAGGAGATGTTGCGAAATCGCTCGTGTAGTTCCTGCAGCTTATTAGCCGATTCCTGAAGCGTTGCCGCAGTCCGGTAGATCCCCGCGCCACTTTCTACAGTTTTCTGCATCTCTTCACGGATCGTTGCTATCTGTTCACGGCCGCTCGTCTTCCGAAGGAACTGTTCCTCCAACCTCCTTTGCTCATCCGTCGCCTGAGCCAGAACCGCGCTGCCGGCAGCTTTCTGATCCGATGCAAAGGCCGCAGCCGCCCTCCCGGCTCGTGCTCCGAAGACGAGAATCTCGGACAGAGAATTGGATCCCAGGCGGTTCGCTCCATTGATACTGACACAGGCAACCTCGCCGGCAGCATAGAGACCCTCTATAGGCGTGGCGCCATTCATGTTGGTATGGACACCGCCCATCATGTAATGAACGACGGGCCGAACCGGAATCAACTCTTTGATGGGGTCGATGTTCTGATACTTGAGGCACAGTTCACGAACAAAGGGCAGTTTCGTGTTGATGATTTTTCCTCCCAAATGGCGGAGGTCCAGGTGAACGACCGGACCATAAGGTCCGTCAATCGTCCGCCCTTTTTCGTTCTCCTTCACAAATGCCTGCGACAACCGATCGCGTGGCCCAAGCTCCATCGTCCGCAAAACTGGCCCTGGTTGCGGTTTACCAAGGTCGTAGTCTTGCAGATACCTGTACCCATCCTTATTGAGGAGGTAGCCTCCCTCCGCACGGGCCGCTTCGGTAATGAGGATACCGGTGAACGGAAGTCCTGTGGGATGGTACTGAACAAATTCCATATCTTTCAGCGGACAGCCGGCGCGATAGGCGAGGGACATACCGTCGCCGTTTTTGATATTGGCATTGGTGGTGAATGGAAAAACCTTGCCGCAGCCTCCTGTGCAAACGATGACGGTCTTTGCCGTAATGGCTTGTATTTTTCCAGACATCAGTTCGATGGCGACCACGCCCTGCACGCGCCCATCGTCAACCAATAGCTTCGTCACAAACCATTCGTCGTATCGAGTGATCGCGTTGTACTTCAGAGACGTCTGGAACAAGGTGTGAAGCAGGTGGAAGCCTGTCTTATCCGCAGCAAACCACGTCCGCTCCTTCTTCATTCCGCCGAACGGCCGCACGGCAATGCGCCCATCGGGTTCCCGGCTCCAGGGACATCCCCAGTGCTCGATCTGAAACAATTCTTCGCGCGCTTCCTTGACGAAGGCTTCGACCGCGTCCTGGTCCGAGAGCCAATCGCCACCGGATATCGTGTCGTAAGCATGTTCATCCAGGCTGTCATCAGGCCTGACCACGCCAGCGGATCCGCCTTCAGCGGACACCGTGTGGCTTCGCATGGGATAAACCTTCGAGACCACTGCGATACTTAACTTGGGATTGACTTCCGCAACGGCGATCGCCGCGCGCAGACCCGCGCCTCCGCCGCCGACCAGAAGCACATCATGGGAAGATGACTCCATTATTCCTCGCTTCCTAGAACATTTTTCCCACTTCCGGACAAAAAAATTGACGAGAATCTACATGCTGTTCCAGTGTGCTGTCAAGCGGTTCCAAG
>CAZNBG010000515.1:0-2470 GCA_964570915.1 uncultured Nitrospira sp.
GGATTTTCGTCGGTTTTGACGGTAACCGTTTTTGTGAAGAGCTTCGCCCTCTTTCCTCTGATCTGGAGGATTATCTGCGGCGGCTGGCGGCCATTGGTGTGACATTGCCTTCAGATGCCTGCACCGAGATCAATCTGCAGGCGGTTCCGTGGATGAAAGACGTTTCAGCGGTTTTACGGCGTGGGTTCGTGATCACCATCGACTATGGACACACCGCTCAGGACCTCTACAGCTCTGAGCGGCATCGCGGCACGCTCATGTGTTATTACCACCATTTGGGTTCAGACGATCCCTACCAGCGAGTCGGCTTGCAAGACATGACCGCGCATGTGGACTTCAGCACCCTCGCCGCCGTGGGTAAAGAGACGGGCTTGCATGTGACAGGTTTCACGAACCAGATGAGTTTCCTCATCGGGCTTGGGGCAGAGAATGCAATCGAGGAACTGGAGCCAGGTTCACCTGAGTTTCAAGGCATCGTTCAGTTGCTGCGTCCCGAGGGCATGGGACGAACATTCAAGGTTTTGATCCAGCATAAGGGACTCCCGGCCCCCGAACTCGACGGGTTGAAATACAAACCGTTCTTCGGTAGTGCACTGACTCCAGGAAAGGCGTAGGTGGTTATCGGTCACTGGTCATTTGTTGAAAATCCGGAGCGGATAATCGCCTTTCTTTGCCAATGACTCATGACCAATAACCAATGACCGGTTCTTTATGAATACTGATCCCGTTCCTCTGAACTACATCCCGATTCTGGTTTTCATCGGCCTTGCCCTGGTCGGCAATTTGGCCATTCTGATTGTTGGGAGACTGTTCCGGCCCAGCAAGCCCTACCGGGCGAAGCTGGCGCCCTATGAGAGCGGGAGTCCGCTATTTATGGATGCGCGGGTCCAGTTCCCAATGCGGTACTACATCATCGCGATGTTGTTCGTCATCTTCGACATTGAGATCGTGTTCCTATTTCCTTGGGCAGTGGTGTACAAAAAACTCGGGCTGGTCGGTTTCGTTGAGATGGGGCTGTTCATCGCCATTCTGGTGGTGGGCCTGTGGTATGCGTGGAAAAAAGGTGCGCTAGAGTGGGATTGAAGATCGTCAATGGTCATTGGTCATTCGTCAATCGAATCGGGGTAAGAAGGATCAAATCCGAGTCTTCCACGAACGACGCGTGACGAATTGCGAGGTTTGCCATGGGCATGTTCGATCGACAACTTGAGGCCAATATTATTACGACCAATCTCGACGCACTCGTGAACTGGTCGCGGAAGTCGGCCCTCTGGCCGATGTCGTTCGGGCTGGCCTGCTGCGCGATCGAGATGATTGCCACGGTTTCATCGCGCTACGACATCGACCGATTCGGAGCAGGAGTGTTTCGTGCCTCCCCACGGCAGTCCGACCTGATGATCGTGGCGGGCACGGTTTCCCGGAAAATGGCCGAGGTGATCCGCCGTCTCTACGATCAGATGCCGGAACCTCGCTACGTGATTTCCATGGGGTCATGCGCCACCTCGGGCAATCACTACAACAGCTACAGTGTGGTACAAGGCGTTGATCAGATCGTTCCGGTTGACGTCTACATCCCCGGCTGTCCGCCTCGACCGGAAGCACTGTTGGACGGCTTGCTCAAGCTTCAGGAGAAAATTCAACGAGAGAAGGTCTTCGTGAAGTAACTACATGGATAATGGTTAACGGGTGATGGTCGATGAGTATGATGCTTCGGCCATGAACTACTAATCAAAACGGCATGATGCATACGCTATTAGAAACCCTGAAGAGTCGGTTCCCTGTTGCTGTCCTGAACTTGCATGAGGACACGACCCGGGGCGACCTCTCGTTGAACGTCCAAGCGGCCCAAATTCTTGAGGTGGCGAAGTTCCTCCATGACGATCCGTCTGCGGCCTTCGACCACATCACCGACATCTGCTCAGCGGACTTTCCTGACGACCGCGAACGTTTTGAGGTGATCTATCACTTTCTCTCGTTGGTGCATGGGACCAGGATTCGTGTGAAGGCCCGAGTCACCGAAGAAGATCCGACCATTGCGTCGGTTACCGGGATCTGGAAAGGTGCAGACTTCATGGAACGCGAGGTCTACGACCTTATGGGAATCCGCTTCGCCGGGCATCCGGATCTGCGGCGCATCTTCATGCCGGAGACCTATGATGAGGGGTATCCGCTCCGCAAGGATTTCCCTGCAGAGGGCAGAGGCTGGCGGAGCACCTTCGAATTTCTTCCCAAGTTGGATGAGTGTCCGGCAGAGGCATCGGCCGCAGGAGAGATTCCGCCCGCCAAGCGGCGGGCGTTTGTTGTAGAAGACAAGCCCGTCCGCGCAACCTCGCCCCGGCGGACCGAGGAGCTACTCCTAAACATGGGTCCCCAGCACCCGGCCACGCATGGCGTGCTCAGGGTGGTCCTCGAGCTCGAGGGGGAGCGAATTCTCAAAGCCACGCCTGATCTGGGCTATCTGCACCGGGGC
>CAZNBG010000516.1:0-2469 GCA_964570915.1 uncultured Nitrospira sp.
GCAACCTGACGATCCTGGACAATACTGAGGTTCTTTTCAACCCCGTGCTCAAGCAAGACCCTCTACGCCTCTTGCAGGGGCTTTCTAGAGATAGAACGATCGTAGCCAGTTGGCTCGGCAACGTGGATGGTGGACAGTTGACGTACGCCGTGCCGGAGCACCCGGAGTTTCGACGATACCCGTCTGCTGATCAGCTGGTTGTTTGCCTCAGCCATCGTGGGGAGCCCGCAAAGGTGCAGAGATGAAATACGGCGATCTAATCCAATTCGAACCGATTGAGTCGGTAGTGCAACTCCGAAACGCGGATCAGTTGGACGCCGCGAAGCAGCTTGTGTCCACTTACGTCATCTCGGATGAGATGGCGGAGAAGCTGACTTCGCTTGTTATTCCGGATCTTCAGTTCGACGCGCCGTCAGACAACAAGGGGTTGATGGTCGTCGGAAACTACGGCACAGGTAAGTCTCACCTGATGTCGGTCCTATCAGCCATTGCAGAAGATGCTGCCACTCTGCCACTCGTGCGGAGCGCGCCGGTAGCCAAGGCGGCGCAGCGCATTGCGGGCAAATTCAAGGTGATCCGGACCGAGATCGGTGCCGTGACGATGTCCCTCCGCGACATTCTCACTGCGGAAATCGAAGAGCATCTCTCGAAACTGGGCGTCAGCTTCACGTTTCCTTCCGCAGCCACTATTACAAACAACAAGCGCGCCTTCGAAGAGATGATGGCGCTGTTCCACCAAAAGTATCCCGACCACGGACTCCTCGTCGTTGTCGACGAGCTGCTCGACTACTTGCGAAGTAGGAAAGACCAGGAACTGATCCTCGATCTGAACTTTCTCCGCGAAGTGGGCGAGGTCTCGAAGGATCTGCGGTTCCGCTTCGTCGCCGGTATCCAGGAAGCCATTTTCGACAGTCCGCGATTCTCCTTCGTCGCGGAGAGCGTGCGGCGTGTGAAGGATCGCTTCGAACAGATCCTGATCGCGCGGAGCGACGTGAAGTTCGTCGTCGCGGAACGCCTCTTGAGAAAGACGCCGGCGCAGCAGGCCCAGATTCGTGAGTATCTGCTCCCTTTCGCAAAGTTCTACGGCAACATGAACGAGCGCATGGACGAGTTCGTCCGCCTGTTCCCTGTGCACCCGGACTACATTGACACCTTCGAGCGCGTGACAGCCGTGGAGAAGCGTGAAGTCTTGAAGAGCCTCTCAATCGCAATGCGCAAAAAGATGAACGACACGCTGCCCTCGAACGAGCCGGGGCTGATCGCCTACGACAACTACTGGAATACCCTCCGGGAGAACCCGTCCTTCCGGGCCGTTCCCGATATCCGCGCGGTCATCGACTGCAGCCAAGTGCTGGAATCTCGAGTCGACGCAGCCTTCCCCATGAAGCCGTTCAAGCCTATGGCGCGGCGAATCATCCAGGCGCTTTCCGTCCATCGGCTCACAACCGGTGACATCTATGTTCCGGTTGGGCCCACTGCGGCGGAACTGCGCGATACGCTTTGCCTTTACCAAGCCGAGGTCGCGGCAATGGGCGGGGATGGGGCGGCGGATCTCCGGGAGAACCTCAACAGGAATGCGTGACCCCATGCCTTGAGCCAAGCAGTGCACGAATTCCGTTGTCAACGGCTGAGCCTCACCGAGAAACGGAGCGCCTTGATCCATGTTCCTCGCCTCGTGCCACGCTACGAAACTTCGGCTCTTTCCCTGGTGCACGAGCAGAGCCCCTTTCAGCGTGAGCGTCTCGCTTCCCCCAACATCCACGTAGATGTCCATACGGCGTCCTCAATCCGGGCGCTCGTTGCCCGGCATGATCTTCATCAACCGTCTCGCGCAGGCCAGTGTCTCGCAGCACGCTGCAAGCCTGTCGAACGCATCCCGAACGCTCTCGACGTCCTCTCCGTTGAGCCGGATGATCAGATTCGGTTCAGGTGTGACTTCGAGCATCCCTTGCGACTCCTCATCAAACTGTCCTTCGATTGCGTCGCTTTTCTCGAATACCGCCAGCAGTGCCGGGAGCGGTTCTCCGCAATCGGCCAGCATTGCGCCGGTGTCCTCATCAATGACCGGGCGACCAACGCGAGTGGCGGCCCGCTCGATATCGTGGAGATTCTCCACCAATTGCCTCGCCGTTGAGTTCTTAATCGTAGGGCCGATGCGCCTCAGCGTCTTCGGAGAGAGCGGGCGCTGTTTCATGCAATGCGGGATACTCGATTCGATATCCGGCAGTTGCACCTCCTCAGAGGTTTCCGGCGGGTCCACTTCATACCACTCCCGGAGCCTGTCCACGCGTTCGACCGCATCGCGCCAGTCGTACACCCGAACCCAGCGATTCAGCGAGCCGAGGCGGATGTTGACGAACGTGACCGGCAACCGCGGGTGTAATGTTTCGCGCATCCGCAGGGTCGGTCCCAGAACAATGTATCCACCGGCTTCCCGCACGGTTTTCCGCGTCGACTCTGCCCTGCGGG
>CAZNBG010000517.1:0-2458 GCA_964570915.1 uncultured Nitrospira sp.
GTGCACACCCGCTTGGATCCGGCGGATACGATTCAGCTGTGTCGGGCAGCCGAGCGATGCGTACAACATCGCCCGTGTTATCACCCTCCAAGCTGGTCTTCCCCTCGAAACTCCGGCCTATACAGTTCAGCGCAATTGTTCCTCGGGGCTTCAACCGTTTGTGAACGCCTATCAAAATCTCCAAAGTGAAGATGCCGACGTGCAAATCGTGGGTGGCGTCGAGAACATGAGTCGCGCACCCTATCTCTCCCGAGACATGCGCTGGGGCAAACGTCTGCGGCATGCCGAGTTCGTCGACAGTATTTGGGAAGGCTTGACGGACCCCGTCTGCGGCCAGCTCATGGGCCGGACAGCGGAAACTTTGGCAGAGGAGTTTGGCATCAGTCGTGTAGAACAAGACCAGTTTGCGATCGTCAGCCACCGTCGCGCGTTCAAAGCCATACGGGAGGGCCGTCTGAAAGAGGAGATCGTGCCCGTTACAGTGTCCAAGTCGGTTGCGGGTCGCGAGGTAGCTCCACTTATAGTCGCTCAGGATGAAGGCCCCAACGTCGGTCTGACCGAACCCCAACTCACCCTCTATCCTCCACTCTTCAAGGAGAAAGGCACTGTCACCGCGGGCAATAGCTGTCCACTCAACGACGGAGGGGCTGCTGCACTCGTCATGTCCGCTGAACGAGCCAAGGATCTTGGCATGCGTCCGCTCGGCCGCGTGAAAAGCTATGCGTTCGTGGGGGTGGACCCAGCGCGCATGGGTATCGGGCCGGTGGATGCACTCCCGGCGGCACTCAAACGGGCAAATCTTCGTTTGGCCGACCTCGGTCTGATAGAGGTGAATGAAGCGTTCGCCGCTCAGTACCTTGTCGTCGAACGATTGTTGGGACTCAAGCGAGACCTCGTCAACGTCAACGGCGGCGCCATTGCCTTGGGCCATCCGGTTGGGATGACTGGCACGCGTCTCGTCATCACAGTCTTGCATGAAATGAGACGCCGCGGCACGGCGTTGGGAGCGGTGGCTCTGTGCGTGGGCGGAGGGCAAGGCGCGGCAATGGTGTTGGAGCAACTATGAAGCGCCTACACGTCACGCGTCATTCGAACGGATGGAAACCGTCATGATGTTGGGATGACGCAGAACAGGAGCGCGACATGTACGTCTATAAAGTCGCGGTTGTCGGCGCTGGAACGATGGGAGCGCAGATCGCTGAGGTGGTGAGCTACGCGGGGCTTCCGGTCGTCCTCGCCGACGTGAATGAAGCCTTGTCGAAACGGGGTGTCGATGCGGTGCGGGCGATCTATCAGGCACGGGTAGACAAGGGGAAAATGAGCGCGGAGCAACTTGACGAGAAGATGTTGCTCGTCAGCTCCTCATCCGGTTTGGATGATCTCAAGGACGTCGATCTGGTAATTGAAGCGGTGTCTGAGGACATAACGCTCAAGGTGAAACTCTTTCACGAGCTGGACCGGGTCTGCCCACGAGGCGCCATCTTGGCCAGTAACACCTCAGCACTGTCCATTTCAGCGCTCGGCGCGGCTACGACGCGGCCGGACAAAGTGGTCGGTCTCCACTTCTTCAACCCAGCCTATGTCATGCGACTTGTGGAGGTGGTTCCAGGGTTGGGGACCGATCCTCAGACAATCGACGATGCGGTGAGTTTTACCGAAGGTATCGGGAAACTGCCAATTGTGGTGAAGGAATGCGCGGGGTTTTTGGTCAATCGCGTCCTGATGGCCTATGTGAACGAAGCCGTTCGCGCCCTACAGGAAGGAGGCGCCACCGTGCAGGAGATCGATCAAGAAATGGTGTCATTCGGCATGCCGGTCGGTCCACTTGCCCTGCTGGATGCGGTGGGTCTCGATATCTCCTTGGAGGTGGCGCGCATTCTGTACCGCAGTTACGGACCTCGGATGACGCCGGCGCCTCTGCTCGAACTCATGCTGAAGGCCGGCCGTCTGGGAGTCAAATCCGGCCATGGTTTCTATGACTATGTCAGTGGAGAAGAAAGCAGTCGAGATCAGGGGCTGGAACACCTGCTCCAAGAGGTCAGACCGAAGGCCGACGAAGATGCGACGCGATGGAGCCGATCACGATGTCTCTTGGCGATGGCCAACGAAGCCGTCATCGCGTTGCAGGAAGGTGTTGCCTCGGCAAACGACATCGACCTGGCGATGGTGGCAGGGATCGGGTATCCCAAAGACAAAGAAGGCCCGCTGCATTTTGCAGATCGGCTCGGCATCGACCAGGTCTTGCGTGAACTTGAAGACTTCGCTCATACGCGCGGGCTGCGGTTTTGGCCGGCTCCGATGTTGCGCAGAATGGTGGATGCCGGACATACCGGACAGATGGCCGGACGGGGATGCTTCACTTATTGATGCTCTCGCCGCCCATTTGTGAGATTGCAGTCTGTTGGAAGGAGGGCAGGTAATGTCAACCATGACGGGAACCATGCACAGTTGCTAGGTT
>CAZNBG010000518.1:0-2448 GCA_964570915.1 uncultured Nitrospira sp.
AGGGAGAACGCCACATCTACCGGCCCGCTTTGGGTGAAGGCGTCTTTCAAGTGCCGGTAGGGCCGGTCCATGCCGGAACCATCGAGCCCGGACATTTCAATTTCGCGGTGGCAGGTGAGCCGATCCTTTATTTGCAACTCCGCATGTTCTATACGCATAAAGGCACCGAAAAGCTTTTTGAGAAGCTGCCCATACACAAGGGCGTGTTTCTCGCGGAGAGCATCTCCGGCGATTCGAGTTTTTCTCATGGCACAGCGTTCTGTCAGGCTGTGGAGCGCGCGGCTCAGATAGAGGTTCCGTTGCGGGCTTTGATCATGCGGACCATCCTTCTGGAGCTCGAACGAATCTGCAATCATGTCGCCGACATGGGAGCGATCGCCACTGACGTCGGCTTCGTCGTCGCAAATGCGCACGCGAGCCGCTTGAAAGAAATGCTCGTCGGCGTAAACGAACAGTTGACAGGCAACCGTCTCCTGCGGGGCATGGTCTGCATTGGCGGTGTTCGAAGGGCATGGGACGCCGCGCAATTAGCCGCGCTGCGCGCGGCAATCGATGCTTTTGCAAGTGAATTTCAGGACCTCATCGCCCTGATTGACTCCTCTGAGTCTACGCGTGACCGGTTGGAACAGACCGGAGTCCTTCGCCCAGAGAAGGCAAAGGATTTGGGAATCGTCGGTGTGGCCGGGCGCGCCTCAGGGATGGATCTCGACGTTCGGCGCGACCACCCTTATGCGGCCTATAGCCGCTACACCTTCCGCGTACCCGTTTATCAAGCCGGGGACGTGAGCCACAGAATGCAGGTACGGGCCGACGAGGTGCGCGAGTCTCTAGGAATCATCAGGTGCGCGGCGGAGGAGAGTCTGAACGGAGACTTCCGTGCGCAAGCCCCGCCGATTCCCGCGGACCGTTGTGCGCTGGGCGCCGTGGAGGGATGGCGTGGCGAAATCCTGCATTGGATTCGTACCGGCCCCGACAATCACCTCGAACGTTGCAAGATCAAGGATCCCTCCCTCAATAACTGGCCAGCTTTGGTCGAGGCAGTCCAAGGAAACATCATTGCGGACTTCCCGGTCATCAACAAGAGTTTCAATCTTTCCTACTCGGGAACGGACCGCTAGCCTATGTTCAAAATCCTCCAAAAAACGTTCGCCACTGGCATTGTAACCACGAAGTATCCCGGCGAGCCGGCTCAGGTTCCCGAGGGCTTTCGCGGGCGGCCGAGCTTCGATTTCGAAAGGTGGAGGGATGCGCGGCCCGCTGCAGATGTCTGTCCAACAGGAGCGATTTTCGTGTGCGACGAAGGTAACTCCCGGCGAGTCACCGTCGACTATGGCCTGTGTGTCTTCTGCGGTTTATGCGCTGACGCCTCGCCCGACCAAGCCATCCGGATCACGCCAGAATTCGAGCTGGCGAGCGCAGACCGTCGTAAGCTCGTCCTAACCGCAAAATACAGACTGAATGCCGATCACACCCATCAGCAACTCATCGAAATGTGGCGCGGTGACGGCGATCTAGAAGCTGGCGTCGAGAGCATTGGACAGAAAGCACGCGAACAGATCCATAAACTCCTCCGACGTTCATTGGCCATCCGACAAGTGGATGCTGGCTCATGCAACGGGTGCGAAGTCGAAATCGTGGCCCTGAACAATCCTGTCTACGACCTTGAACGCTTCGGCATTCACTTTGTTGCATCTCCACGTCACGCCGATATGCTCCTGGTCACCGGCCCAGTTACCCGGAATATGGAGCTTGCCCTGTTGAAAACCTACCAAGCCATGCCAGAACCGAGAGTCGTGGTCGCGGTTGGCGCCTGCGGAATAAGCGGAGGAATCTTTGGCAAGAACTACGCCTCTCTGGGAGGCGTCGACAACGTTGTGCCCGTGGACGTTTACGTTCCGGGGTGTCCACCGCGGCCGCAGGCGTTGCTTCATGGAATACTTCTTGCTGTTGGACGACTCAGGGGAAAATTGCTACCTGATCGACAAAAGTAGGGTCGGATCAAATCGGCTTGCGATCCGCGTCGCAAGCTTCATTTCAACTTTCGTCTCACCTGGCTGACTGACCACCATCGCCGTCACTTGGTTGGGCACTTGCAATCTTGACGAGGATGGCAAGTAGCTCACGCAACGCATGCATAGGGACAACAAATGCTGAGGCTCGATTATGTATCCTGCATTTTGACCTATCTCGACGGTTTTGATTGGGAAAAAACTATGGCACGGCTGGGTCGTTGCGGGAGGAAATAGCATCAATATTTTAGTGATCGGTATGCGAAGCGCTCAATTTTGGACTCATTCCCGCTAATCTTTCCTGCATCGGTCTCTACGCGAACAATCTATGGAATTGGCGACCGAAAACACATAGGTGCGAGCTAGCCCGTCGATGTCAACTGCTTTTACCCGTGGCAATAAGGGCTGTGCCGAATGGGTTTAGGCGTGCGCCTCCAGT
>CAZNBG010000519.1:0-2444 GCA_964570915.1 uncultured Nitrospira sp.
TTTCACACGGTTGGTTCCACCTGGCAGAAAGTGATTGAACGAACCGATGATGATCCCGCCGCGCTGTTGTTCGATTGGCTCTCGGATCTGGTGTATTGGAAGGATGCGGCCGGGGTGGTATTCAGTAAGTCGGAACTCAGCCTCACTCGCCAAGACGACGGGTACTGGAAACTGAGAGGGCTGCTTTGTGGGGAGCCGGTCAACGGCTCAACGCAAACGTTACGGGCTGATGTGAAGGGAGTGACCAAGCATCTCTATCGCCTTGCCCAGGAAAAAGGGCAGTGGACGGTCAGGATCGTGTTGGATGTGTAGGCGGGGGCTAGAAATTCTCTCTGTAAGAGGCTCAGGTCTTCACCATCGATTGGTCGCCTAATACCTGATGAAACTCAATACTGGCATGAGGGTTGAGCGGATCTCGGACGAAGTCTGGGAGATTGCTCCGACGGAAAAGGACGGGATGCTGGTTCCCGCGCGGATCTATGCCACCCCGGCTATCCTTCAGTCCATGGACTCCGGCGTGTTCGAACAAGTAACGAATGTCGCCTGTCTCCCCGGCATCAGGCGTTATGCGTTGTGTATGCCGGATGGCCATTGGGGCTATGGTTTTCCCATCGGCGGAGTCGCGGCGTTTGATGTCGGGTCCGGGATCATCTCTCCCGGGGGAGTCGGGTATGACGTCAATTGCGGGATGCGGCTCATCAGAACCGATCTCACCCGTGCGGAGGTACAGCCGCATCTTGATCGATTGATGACGGAATTGTTTCGGAGAGTACCGGCAGGGGTTGGCGCGAGCGGGTTCGTGCGGTTGAGCCGTTCCTCGTTCGAGGATGTCATGGTCAAGGGAGCCCAATGGTGTGTCGAACACGGATTCGGCTGGTCTCGGGATCTCGATGCGATTGAAGAGAGGGGATGTCTAGCCAGCGCCGATCCATCAAACATCAGCGATCAGGCAGTCACTCGAGGAATCAACCAGCTGGGGACCTTGGGGTCCGGCAACCACTACCTGGAGGTCCAGGTGGTTTCCAAGGATCGTGTCTTTGACGACGAAACCGCTGCATCCTGGGGGATTACCGGACAGGATCAAATTGTCGTGATGGTCCACTGTGGCTCACGCGGATTCGGTCACCAGGTTGCGAGTGACTATCTGAAAATATTTGAGAAAGCGATGCGGCGATACGGGATCTCCGTCAAGGACCAGCAGCTGGCCTGTGCTCCCTTTGCATCAATCGAAGGGCAGGAGTATTTCTCCGCCATGAATTGTGCGGCCAACACGGCGTTTGCCAACCGTCAGGTTATCACTCATCAGATCCGCGAAGCCTTCTCTGCGGTCTTCGGTCGAGCGGCTGAGGAGATGGGAATGGAGCTGGTCTATGATGTGGCGCACAATATCGCCAAAGTCGAACGGCATCCGGAAGGCGATGTGGTCGTGCATCGGAAAGGATCAACGAGGGCCTTAGGACCTGGCAGTCCTGATCTCCCGCCACGGTATCGAGCGACAGGTCAGCCGGTCATCTGCGGCGGGTCCATGGAAACCGGCTCATACCTGTTGGCGGGAACGAATGGCGCGATGCGTGACACCTTTGCCTCGACGATGCACGGGTCGGGGCGTACGATGTCGCGCGCGCAAGCTAAGAGAGCTATTCGGGGGGAGGAAGTCCGAAGCCGAATGAAGCAGCGGGGCATTCTCGTGAAGGCCGTTTCCATGTCGGGCCTGGCCGAGGAGGCGGGTTTCGCCTATAAAAACATTTCCGAGGTGGTCGAAGCGGTCGATCGTGCAGGAATCACAAAAGCAGTGGCGGAATTGCGTCCAATCGGCAATATAAAAGGCTAGCGACCCACGCGCTCACGGGTGCACACATGGAAAAGCGGAAGGATTCTCGGTTTCCGGTCAAATTTCGGAGCTCATTCAGCTCAACGAACGTGGTGTCGGGGGAAGGTACCCTTGGCGATCTTTCTCTGCGAGGTTGCCGCGTATTCAGTCTCATCGAAGTGAAGTCGGGAACGGTTCTTCAACTACGGGTCCAGAGTTCTGACGACGAGCCTCCCATTCAAATTTCCCAAGCGGTGGTGCGATGGTTTCGAGCCGGTAGCTTCGGCTGCGAATTTGTGATGCTCAGCCCGGACGAACGTGCCAGACTTCACTATGTGGTCAAGGACCTGGAAATGCAACCGTTCCAGCGTCAGCTCCAAAACGACAACCCCGAATAATCCTCCAACCAATCAAGTCGCGTTCTAGATTCCAGTCGAACGAGAGCCAGTTCGCCGATCATGAGAGTGATGGACTGGGTCGTTCGAGGTCTATGCGGCTTTGGCCGTTCGGCGTTTTGCTACTTGACCTATGATATCAAGGGCGGCGATCCGGTAGGCTTCGGCATAGGTTGGAAAGTTGAAGACGTTGTCGATAAACGATTCGATGGTTGCGGTGCGTTGAAGAGCCAATTGAC
>CAZNBG010000520.1:0-2438 GCA_964570915.1 uncultured Nitrospira sp.
GCACCGGCTGGAGCGAAAACGCTGGGTCGCGGCCAAATGGGAGGCGGCCGGCAAAGACCTCAAACGCGAGTACAAATACTACCGGCTCACGCTGTCAGGCCGCCCGCAGCCTGCGCCGGCAAGAACCAGTAGGAACGGTCCGGGCGGCGCTGTCCGGTATGACCGGCGACAGGACATGCTCTCCTTGAGCGGTGGCCCTGATGATGCGCAGAAAGTCCGTCTGGTCGGTGTCCTTCAGAATGTAGCCGAATGCTCCAGCTTGCATGGCGGCGATGATCCGAATGTCTTCGTCATACCGGGCCAACAGCAGCACCCGCGTGGTGGGCAGGTGGTGCCGGATGAGTTTCGTGATCGATTCCACATCGAGATTCGGCATATCGACGTCAAGGAGAATGATGTCGGGCTTGTGCTCTATCGACAATCGAGAGGCCTCGCGCCCATCCGGCGCTTCTACAACAGAAGCGACATCCCGCTCCCGCTCCAACAGCAGCCGCAGACTTTGCCTGAACAGCCGTTGGGCCTCGACAATGAGCAACCGGATGGACCTGGGTTTTACTCCAGGAGTGTTCCGATACGCTGCGCTTCTCCGGCGATGGGTAGACGTATACATCCCTCCTTTCATGCAGGTGACCTCCTCGGGACACGAACGTGTGTGCTCAGGATGCCCCGACGGGTATCGGCACGACTCGTGGCCCGCTTGTCATGCGGCCATGTGATAGACCCAGCGATCGGCATCGCGTCTCATCTGGGCGAGAACTCTCGCTTCTCTGCTCTCCGCCGCCACTAAAAGCGCTCCAAGAAAGATGGCCGACAGCATGAAGCCGGCAAGCAGCAGATAGCCTATCGGTATTTCAGGCCAGACCATCGGTTCGTTCGAGGCGATGGCCGTACCTTCGGCGGGTGATGCGAGAGGAGTTGGCACGGCAATACTGCCCGTCGGTGTTTCACTGCGTACCGCGGCAAATATCAAGCCCGCCAACTGCTCTTGCTGCGTCGCCTGCCCTTGTTCCATTGTCCGTTGCGTCTGAGCCACCTGGACCAGAGCCCACCCGAGCCGTTCCTGGATCGCGCCGGCCTGCACCCAATCGTGTTGAGCAGCCTCTACGATGCGATGTCCGAGCATGGCTTGCCACGTGGAGGCGAACTCATGATGAAGGCGTATTCCTCTGGCTTCAGTCTCGCCGATCATCGTCATGTTGTACATGGAGCCATACTGATCGGCCGACAAGAGGCCGCTCCGAACGCCGCGAGTCGTAAAATTGACGATCGCTCGTCCCATAATCCCCTGCACGCGGGCCAGATGATCCGCCGGGACAGTTGCCGCCTCATGGAGGACAGCTCCGAGCAAGCCCCGCGTGCCCGAATACAGTTCGTGACGCGCCATGGTTGCGCGATTCCATTCGGAGACCGATTGAGCCATAGCTTGATTGGTGCGGCGCTCGAAGAGTGCTTGATCGACAATGGCCTGACCGAATGCCGGTTGGAGCGCGCTCATGCCGTTATCGATGCCCGACGCTTGTTCCAGGGCAAAGGTCTGTGGCGGAACCGCTTGATAGGTTCCGTTGGCGGCAAGGAACACGAGGAGCGCTCCGAAGACGATGGCGCACATCCCGACACCCACGATGATGTCGATGGTGTTATAGCGGTACGACATAATGCCTCCTTGCCACATCGGATCCATCGCCCGTGTGGCGACGCGTGACCGACGAAAATAGCCGTCTGGTCAGCAAGTCTGATGGCACTGCAGAAGATAACTCAGTGAGATGATTGACTAGAGATGAAGTAGGGTGGGAGCCGCACTTCTCATGTTCAGCCTGTTGGTTCTGTGCTCCAACAACGAACATAACCACCTCCCGGATGCTGAGGCGGCATCGACGGTTTACTCTACGCCTCAGGTGTGGAGCGGTCAAGGGGGCAGGCTTCTCGGTCTGCCGGTGGCGCAAAACTCGTCATGTTCAAGAATCGAGAAACAGTTGGCCCGAACATCCTGAGACGCTAGCATAGGTCCATGTTCAGAACATTCCTGATGGTTGCCTCTGCGTTAACGTTCACCTGGTTAGGGCCTGATCCGACATTTGCGGGGGCCGATTTTGTCGCGCGGGTTCTGATCGTCCATGAGGGAGATCGTCTCACGATCTATCATCAGGGACGGAAGGAAATGATTTATCTTCGAGATATTGATTGTCCTGAGGTGAAGCAACCCTTTGGGAAACAGGCAAAACACGCGACGACCGTGTATGTCGCCAACCGGGATGTGGTGGTGCGGGATTTGAAACGGGACGGACAGGGCCGGATGACGGCTGATATTCTGCTTCAAGATGGACGTCGTGTCGCCCATGAGTTGGTGAAAGAGGGACTAGCCTGGGTGCAGCAGGGGCCATCCAGCGATCAGACCTTGAAAGATATGGAAGAGCTTGCCAGAGCGTCCGCCAAGGGCC
>CAZNBG010000521.1:0-2390 GCA_964570915.1 uncultured Nitrospira sp.
AACAGGTGCGCGGGATGGGGGAGCGCGGCGCACGGGAAATGGAGGCGACGAAACCTAATTGGGGGATCCGTGGGGGAACGCTGGGCTTTGTCCTGTTCCCGTTGACGATCGGACTAGGCGGTTTTCCCTGTCGGGAGGAAATCGTGTTTGCCGGTTCTATGGCTATTGTGCTGTTTTTGATGTGGAGACTGGTCCTGGAATTGGAGCCCGACAAGCGACTCACCTTGGTCGGCACTGCCGCGGTGATCTTTGCGTTGCGGGCCATTCCGGGACCTGGTCCGGGGTCGACCTGGTGGATGATCGATGATCTGAAGTTCGATCAGCAGTTCCTTTCCGTGCTTTCTCTGATCGGCGGCATTGTAGCCCTGGCCGGGATGTTTGTTTTCCGGCGCTTTATGGCTGAACGCTCGATCACCTATGTGGTCGGATTTTTGACGGTTGTCGGTACGATCCTCTCTCTTCCGGTCGTGGGTCTGTACTATGGGTTGCATGAGTGGACGGCGAGGATGACCGGCGGAATCGTCGATGCACGCTTCATTGCCTTGGTCGACACGGCGTTGGAATCACCGCTCGTGCAAATCTCCATGATTCCGATGCTGGCGTGGATTGCGAACTCGGCTCCGGCCAATCTCAAGGCCACTTTCTTTGCCGTGATGGCGTCGTTTACCAATCTGGCGCTCTCTTTGAGCCAACTCGGAACGAAGTATCTGAATGAACTATTCGTCGTCACGCGGGAGGTGCGTGACCAAGCGACCGGGGTCATTCAGACCTCTGCCGACTACAGCCAGCTGGGCGAGCTGCTGATTCTGCAGCTCTTGCTCGGTTTGACGTTGCCGTTCTCGGCTATCGTGTTTGCCAAGCTGACCAAGTTCAAGAGCGCGTGATGGCATAATAAGGCTACGGGAATAAATCGGGGCCGTCCTTCGGTTTTGGATAATACACACGACCATCCTTCACCATGGCGAAGGACGTGAGCTGATGGTGGTCCGTGTTCGTCTCCGACATAATGTGTTGAACCTCCCAACCGCTAACCACGAAGGCATCGGCAATCAAGGACCGATGGCATCGCCAGGGCACCGCTTCTGCGCACATGATCGCCGTGTGACGTGGTCGGCTTTCAGCCATCAGCTCGTCCAAGGCGTTCCAGAACTCGTCTGTCTGCATGTAATCGGCGTAGCCGCGAAAACTTTCATTGCGCCAGCCGGTATTGAAAGAACCCTTCTTGGGTTGACGCAATCCGCCGAGTTGCGGCGTGTGGATGTATGCTAATCCTCTACCCTTCAGACTCGTTGAAAGATTGTCTCGGCTGAATTGAGGATTGTGACGGGAACGAGGGAGGGTGCGCACATCAACGAGCTGCTGAACGCGATGAGCTTTCAGCAAAGCGAGGAACTCGTCAATTGGTCTTGTTGAATGACCGATCGTCCAAAGAACATCAGACACCTCGTTATGCTCCGACTGATTGCATGGCCCAATTGATCAACGCATCGGCATCTTGACATGCCTCATCCGGGCTTTCGCCCAGCGACCATCCGCACCGCAATCGGCAAGGCGACGACCGATCCATTGCGATACCGCTCCGCCGTTTCAACGATGCGCTGTTTGGCTTCTCCCTGTTGTCCCGGGTTCAACGTGGCCCATAAGTTTTGAATCGGGGCGGCGATGTCCATGAGACTCGAGAAATATTCGGCTGCGGTTGCGAATCGCACGTCTCCGAGAAACTCGTGTTCAGAGATTTCAGTAAATCCGGCTTGTTGCAGCATGCCGGCCAGCTCCCCGGCCTTCGCCAAGCGGAAAATCCCCGGTGCCGCCGGATCAGGAGGAGGAAGATCGACGAATTGTTTGATGACATCCATGGGAATCTTCAGGTAAGGGTTCTTTCCCGGATCGGACCATACGGCGGCAGCCACCCACCTGTCAGGCTTGAGGATACGGGCGATCTCGGAGACGGCATTCTGAATCTCCGGCAGGAACATCAGACAGAAGCGGGTGATCACGGCGTCGAATGAAGCCGCCCCGAACGGCAACGTGGTGACATCTCCCGCGCGAAATGTGACGTTCGAGAGCTTCAGCGAAACGGCCTTTCGTCCGGCGGCTTCGAGCATGTGCTCGGCTAAATCAACTCCCACTACGCTGCCGCTTGTCCCGACAGTCTGCGCTGCGAGCAAGGCAGGATAGCCGGTCCCTGATCCCAGATCCAACACGCGCAGGCCGGCGCGCAATCGGGCGTCGCCGACGAGCCGGTGATTGAGGAATGCCATCTGTTCGTCGAAGAATCGATCCCATTTCTCCCAACCACCGGCGACGCGGTTCCAATCTTGGCGCTGGTTCCCCATTCCTTGACAGGGTAAACGGGAGTTCACGGAATACCTTAGGGTTTGCAACGTCTC
>CAZNBG010000522.1:0-2384 GCA_964570915.1 uncultured Nitrospira sp.
CGTCTCCCACTTCACATCGCGCAATCGATATTTCATGCCGCGACCGGCAAGGATCTCATCAACTTCTTGAGTCGGTAAATCTGCTTCCGGAGTCACTTTGAAGGTGTGCGCCTCCACCCAATAGTCCGGTTCAGATGTCGGCGATCCTTATTGTCTGCTGCATTCGGCAGACTACCCGACGTTGGAAACAGTGAAAGTTAGCGATGGTGGCCTTGAAAACGTGGTCATATACGTCAGCTCCGGTTTACTGCCGGGCGTGACCTGCACGGCGCCCACGAGGAAACATCGGATGTGGAGCGGTTTACGCATTCTTCCGGGGCACGTACGCTTCGCAAGAATCATAGGGACCGATACCGCTTCCGCGATCCTGCCTTTAATGAAAGCTCGTAGCTAAACAAAGGACAGCAAACCCGAACAATTGACGCTGGCGTCATGCCATCCGTATGATCGCAGAGCGGGGTGATATGGCTGCTGAAACAATTGGCGATCATCGAATGACGTGTCTGGAGATCCGGGGTGGGAATCGCAGGGAGTCCTATTCGGTGGAATTACCGGGATTGTCGGCGTGGATTTCGTGCCGGCCCCTGCCTCCCTCAAGCGAGGGCGGGGACCTGCACTATATGACGGTTTGCAGTAAGGGAGCTATCTGCCGAGTCGTCCTGGCCGATGTCGCAGGACACGGCGAAGTGGTCAGCACCATTGCTGAGAGGTTGCGGGATGGGCTCCGCAAACACGTCGATACCTGGGACCAATCGATCCTCGTACAGGACCTCAACAACTCGTTTCTTGAGGGCGCGAACGGAGTTCGATTCGCGACGGCATTCGTATTGGGACACTACGTGCAATCGGGTGAATTGCTTTTCACGAACGCCGGTCACGTGCCCCCCTTGTGGTACCGGGCGGCGGAGCGCAAGTGGCTGATCATCAGCCATTCGACCCCGTACGCAAAAGAGGTCGCCGACCTTCCGCTTGGAATAATTGCGGGAACCCCATACACACAGACAGCCATACATCTAAGCCCGGGGGACCTGTTGGTCTTGTATACAGACGGGATCAGTGAATCGAGGAATGCCGCCGGACGCCAGCTCGGTTCCGACGAATTGGTCACATTGGCGTCGACCGTGCCCCTGGAACTGCCCGACAAAGCGGGTGAAGCTCTGCTTTCGCGCGTCGAGATGTTCCGAAGCCCCACGCCCGCCACGGACGATGAAACGATAATTGTGCTCAGGCGCAACGCAAGCTGATTTTATGATGAGTCAAGCACGAATATTGAACATCTCGGTCCGTGTGCTGGATCCGGCGAACACGGTTGTCGATCTTGAAGGGACGATCGACCTTCACAACTCGCGGGGATTGCGCACCACATTGTTCGAAAGGCTTCACGCGGCTTCCCGCCTTGCTCTGAACATGAACGGCATCCGGTACATCGACAGTTCAGGCATTGCCACCCTGGTTGAAGTGCTAAAAGAGGCGCGGCGCCTGGAGAAGCATTTCGTTCTCTTCGGACTGGGTCCAGCCGTTCAAGATGTCCTGAAACTGACAAATCTTCTCGGAGTCTTCCGGGTACTCGACACCGAAGAACAGGCTCTGGGCGGCGAATAGCTGACGCGTGGAACTTCTTCTAAACATCGGAGCGGCGACCGAAAAAGGCCTGGCTTACGTCGGCGGACTGGCCCAGTTGCTGGGCCGTGCCCTGACCGGCGCCTTTGCTTCACCCCTGAAACGTTCGTTGAGCTTCCAGCGTGCAACTCATCAGGCGATGGCTGTGGGAGTCAGCGCTATTCCCGTCATTTCTTTCATTACATTTTTTATCGGCGTCATCATGGCCCTGCAGGGCGCCTACGAGTTGAAGCGTTTCGGAGCCATTCATCTCGTCGCCGACATGGTTGCCATCTCCATCACGCGCGAGTTGGGCCCCCTGGTAACGGCTATCGTCGTGATTGGCCGTTCGGGATCGGCATTCGCCGCAGAGATCGGGACCATGAAGGTGACCGAGGAACTGGATGCGATCGAGACAATGGCGCTGCACCCAATAGCGTTTCTCGTTACGCCCAAACTGTTCGCCATGCTGGTGATGATGCCTTGCCTGACCATCTGGGCCGATCTCATGGGCGTATTCGGAGGAAGCGTTTCGGAATCATCGGCGCAAACTACTCGTTCGGATCGTATTTCACAGCGACCCGCGACGCGCTTTTCATGCGCGATGTCATTACGGGGCTTGTGAAGAGCATCGTCTTTGGTCTTGTGATCACGGGGGTCGGATGCCAGGAAGGGTTTTCAACCGGCGCCGGATCCGAACAGGTTGGCCGTTCGACGACGTCGGCCGTGGTAACGTCGATTTTTCTGGTTGTTCTGGTGGACCTTATATTTACCGCAATCTTCTA
>CAZNBG010000523.1:0-2380 GCA_964570915.1 uncultured Nitrospira sp.
TCCTTGCCCTTTTCAACGGCATGGTGCGCGCGGGCCTGCTGAAGCTCCGCTTCGAGTTCTTCGATGAACTCGTCGAATCTCATGGTCAAGTTGTGGAATGGAACCGCCTGGTGCACCTTGAATAATTGACCGGCCGAATTGGGCGGGAGCAAATGTGCCATGTACAAATTACCGAGCCGACCATCTTCCGCGATGGAAAGGACCGCGACCAGATCAAGCCGTAAGAATGCGAGGTCGGTGAGCACTTCTTGGCTTAACGGGTAATCATGCAGTTGCGTCCGGATGAACCGCAACCCACGAAGCGATCGAGTTCCCGCACGGAACAGGGTCAGAGTCGTGGAAGATACCGTCAGTTCCGTTCCGACGATGACTTCTTGAACTTGGCCCCGGCGCGTTAGCAGTACTCCGAGCGGGCGGCGGAGCTCCGAGGTGAGTTGAGCCATTGCCTTGGCCAGTTCCGGTGAAACGAGTTTGTCGCTGGGGACACGTCGGCGGTAGAGTCGCTCGACCGACGCCACTTGGCCGGCACGCAGTCCTGTGATGTGACCACGAATATCAGGAATAGGCTGTCTCCTTTCTTTTAGGGAAACCCGTGCAGCTTTCTCCGTTGAAGACCATAGAACCTTCCATCGGGCTGATATCCAGATCCGAGGACGGCCTTTCGCCGCGCATGAGCAACTGTCGCCCGGCTGAAGCGATCATGGCCGCATTGTCAGTACAGTATCCGGCCGGCGGTAGCGCCAGACGAATGTGCTTGCACGCCGCACGTTCGCTCAAGACGGCCCGCAATCGTGAGTTCGCCGAAACACCCCCCACCACGGCAAGCGCTGACAGGTTCGACTGCTCAAGAGCAGCGAAGGCTTTCGTGGCTAACACCTGCACGATCGCTTCTTGATAACCTGCCGCCAAGTCGGCGACCTGCCCAGGCCGTAGAGGAACGGCCAGGTCACGCAACCGATACAACAAAGACGTCTTGAGACCACTGAAGCTAAACTCAAGGGAGTTCTTTGCCTGGTGGAATCGAGGAAACGGAATGGCCTGTCGATCACCGGAACGCGCGATGCGATCAATGGCAGGCCCACCTGGATAGTCTAGACCAAGCATCTGGGCTCCTTTATCGAACGCCTCGCCAGCGGCATCGTCACGAGTACATCCAAGCAGAACACACCGACCATCCGGCTCACGGCGATAGAGATGCGTGTGCCCACCGGATACGACCAAGATGATGCAGGGCAGAGGAAAGGCCGGATCGGCAAGCCACGCCGAAGCGATATGGCCCTGCAGATGATTCACCCCCATGATAGGAATGCCCAATCCATAGCTCAAAGCCTTGGCATAGTTGACCCCCACCAAGAGCGCGCCAGCGAGTCCAGGTCCCTGAGTCACGGCGACGGCAGCAAGATCGGTTTTCGAGACCTGGGCGGTTGCCAAGGCCTCTTTGACCACCATGTCGATCCTGCCAAGATGAGCTCGCGCCGCCAATTCAGGAACGACGCCCCCGAATTTTTCATGGACGGTCACTTGTGAAGAAACGACGTTGGAAAGCACGACTCCCTCACGATTGAGTACGGCTGCGGCCGTTTCATCGCATGAAGACTCAATTCCAAGAATCGGCCCGGAGCTCCACCCTGGTTGGGACGTAAGTTCCGGCTGATTGAGAGGAAGACGCATCATGGTACGAGGAAACCGAGGAGGAGCGAAGAACAAAACGGCCTCTGCAGCGATCCGCCACAGAGGCCACTCAATGAATGCATCGAGCTCGTCACGATCACGAAAGGTATTAAACCCCCGCCATGGCCTCCTGCTCAATAAATGTCGGAGCCCCATCCCGAAGAACCACTTTTACCTTGCGGCTCTCCTTGAAACGTCCTCTGATGAGTTCGTCCGAGAGTGGGTCGCCGATGGCACGTTGGATAGCACGCCGCATCGGTCTCGCTCCGTACAGCGGCTCATACCCTTCTTTAATGAGCCATTGCTTGACTTCGTCATCAACCTCAATCTCAATCCCCTTGTCCAACAAGCGGAGGTTCAGCTCACGGAGAAGAATATCCAAGATGCTGTAGAGCTGCTCTTTTTCGAGTTGATGGAAAATGACGATCTCATCGATTCGGTTCAAGAACTCGGGACTGAACGATTTCCGGAGCTCCCCAAGTACTTCTTCCTTTTTCCGACGGGCGGCTTCGCCTTCTGTGCTCTGGAAACCAAGAGACACGCCTTTTTGAATCATCTTGGTCCCGATATTGGACGTCATGATGACCACGGTATTCTTGAAATCGACCTTTCGCCCAAGACTATCGGTCAACACTCCGTCGTCCAGCACTTGGAGGAGCACATTGAACACATCGGGGTGCGCCTTCTCAATCTCATCGAACAAGACGAC
>CAZNBG010000524.1:0-2364 GCA_964570915.1 uncultured Nitrospira sp.
AGCGAAACCACACGGCCGGTGGGACGCAGGGGCAATGCCAGACGCCGAAAAAGAGGATGACGGTCACGGCCGAGAGCAAGATGCCGCTGAGGTATTCCCCGACAAAAAACATCCCGCATTTCATCCCGCTATACTCCGAGTGGTAGCCGGCGACCAGCTCGGCTTCCGCCTCAGGCATATCGAACGGGGTACGATGGGCTTCAGCCAAGCCAGCCATGAAAAACCCGAGAAACCCGAAGAATTGAGGGATGACAAACCACTGATGGCGCTGAGCTTCCACGATATCGCTGAGATTGAACGATCCAGCCAAGACCACTGCGCCCATCAATGAAAGCCCCATGAAGACTTCGTAGCTCAACAATTGTGCGATCGCCCGAAGGCTGCCGAGGAACGCATACTTGCTGTTGGAGGCCCACCCTCCGATGATGACGCTGTAGGCAGCAAGACTCGACATGGCCAGAAAAAACATGACCCCCATATTGAGATCGGAAATCACGAAATTGGGCGCGATCGGGACCACGGCAAAGGACATCAACGCCGTAATGACGACAATTGCCGGGGTCAGCACGAAGACCGCTTTGTCAGCAAAGGGTGGAATCCAATCTTCTTTCGTGAAAATCTTAATCATGTCGGCAAGGGATTGCATGACTCCGGCAGGCCCGACCCGGTTAGGCCCATAGCGCTCCTGCCAGACACCCAACAGTCGCCGTTCGACCCAGATCAGCATCCCCGCCAACGTCAGGCCGCCGCCAAGAATAACGGCGATCGTGAGTGCGGTATGGCTCCAATCGATCACGCAACCCTCCGCTTGTGTCCGATCTTGATCGCCTTGAAGAAATCGATCCACACGGGTCCTCTCACACCGGATGCCTCAGACCTCAGGGAGATCCCCGCAGTGCCCAGCGGTGTTGAAGACTCGAGGTGAACGGCAAGGCGATAGGTCGCCCCCTGCAGTACCAATTCAATTATTGTGTGGTCATCGAGGCTCAGCCGCACCCCATCTGATGGATGAAGCGAGAGGAATGGTTCCGACATCCGTTCGACAATCGGTGGAGATTGATCGCTGAGCTCCTCACCTCCAAATAGCGAGGGCAGTGGCAACAGCAACCACTGCTGAGAGTTCGGCTGAAAGGCCCGTGGCACGGCGGCAAACCATCCAGGAGCCTTCAACGCGATGGGCTCAATGAGCCGAAGGCCGGGCATTTCTTCCCGCAACGGCCCGCCGACCTCATCCTGGTATTTGTTCACGGCCTGGATTGAATTCCATCCAGGAGCCCAGAATTGTGAAATTAACGGTGATGGAAGCGGTCCGCGATATCCCTCCATCGTGAATCCCAATGCGGTGTCTCTATCAGGAGGAGGCGGCGGCTCGTGAACCGTGAGATGGGACAGCATCGAGGTACGCCCACTATACCGGTCAGGCTGCCGTGGGACTTTTTGGCCCACCACACGAAAACTCGCGGACGGTGCCACCTCGGCAATCCGTGCAAGATCAGGAGCCGTCGTGCCTGTCGCTGAGACGGCATCGTCGAACGTGTTCCAAGCTGCGACTCCTGTGAAGTTATCCGTCTGCTGTGATTGTGCGCGGGCGAGGTCTCTGAGCCATTCCCAACTTGCGGTCACGTCACCAGCCGGGGCAAATACTTGATAGAATCGCTGGGCCCGTCCCTCTTGATTCACAAGGGTCCCGTTCGATTCCGGACCTGTGGCAGCTGGAAGCAGAACATCGGCATGTGCCACTGTGCGATTCTCGAGGGAATCGATCACAATCACAGTTTGCGCAGTCTCAAGAAAGGCGTCGACCTTCGCCTGCTCCGCGCGTCGATACAAGTCGTTCTCCAGCACGATCACGGTGTCAGCTTTGTTCTGACTGATCGAATCGAATGCGTCATGCAAACGCCCATCCCCCAGCAATGCGAGGCCAACGCTATTGCTCTCCGGAAGTACAAAACTGAGACGTGGCTGCTTCCCATGCTGGTGCAGGGCCCATGCTACATTGGCTGCCGCTTCGATCGTCGCTTGAGACCCACTGCCGGTTCCGGCAATAATCAGCGGTCGTTGTGCATGGGTCAACGCGGCAGCAATGCGCTGAGCAAGATCGCGGACCCCATTGGTAAGATCCGGAACGGATGGTGCGTCCAGACTGATCGCTCTAGCCACCGAAAAACCGAGCCGTGCGATATCATCCGGTGCCGCGAAATAGCTGTCCGTCGCATACTCATGCAACCACGTCTGCTGATGCCCGGCCATGAAGAGAGGCCCTCGTCTATTCTACACCGTTTTGCGCACCGCGGCTTCCTCCCAGCGGGGAATCTGCAACTCGGAGACCTTTTCCATCGGTTCTTGCCGGCCGGGTATCAGCAG
>CAZNBG010000525.1:0-2352 GCA_964570915.1 uncultured Nitrospira sp.
CTTTAAAAAGTAGCCCAATATGGTATCACCTTATATAACAATCACGCATCTGTTGTTCTCCCAATGCCGAAAAAAGGGGCCCCTGTTATTTCTGACGGCAGTAATAGTCTGCGGCGGTGCAGGGAAGTATCCGGAACCGAGTCAGTAGAGCCTCCGTCTTCTGATGGCCTTTCTCGGTCGTAGCTCCTTAAGCGCAGGCACGCTGAGAATAGACTCAAAGCTCCCTTTACACTTGTCTGGACTTGCTGATCGCGAGCCCGATTCGCGCTTGCACCGCTGATCATTGCTATTGTTGGCTTGCGATCTCGGCTGCCCGAGGTTTCCTGCACCTGAGGATCTGTCTGCTCAAGTGTCGCGCCTCGCTTGACAGGAGACGTGTGCCTACTGTCTTCGGCTGTGGGAATTCCAACGTGAATCACAAGCTGAATCAAACAAGTGTCATAGTGAACCGTAGCGCGGACACACCACGGCTGCCCTCTAAACTGCGCAATGGTCCTGCCGGTCTTACATCGGCCGAGGCAGCCCGGCGCTTGACCGAACAGGGATCCAACTCCATCATTCGAGAAAGAGAGCTCACTTGGGTACGTCACCTGGTCATTGCGTTCAACAATCCATTTATCCTCTTACTTTCGATACTTGCGGCCCTGTCCGGCCTCACCGGTGATGTGGAAGCGGCGATGATCATCGCCGCCATGGTAATCATTAGTGGCATTCTTCGGTTCACGCAAGAATACCAGTCCAACCGCGCCGCAGAAAGGCTAAAAGACCTCGTCGAGACGACGGCGACTGTTTCGCGCGATGGGGTCAAGCGGGAGGTTCCGGTCGATGAGGTGGTGCCTGGAGATCTGGTGCATTTGTCCGCCGGGGACATGGTTCCAGCCGATCTGCAGCTTGTTACAGCCAAGGATCTCTTTGTCAGCCAAACTGCGCTGACTGGGGAATCCCTACCTGTCGAGAAGACGCCCAACGGAGCGGCCGACACCAAGCCGACAGGGTCGGATGGGCTTGCCGATTCGCGACTTTGCTTCATGGGCACCAATGTCATCAGCGGGACCGGGATGGGCTTCGTGATCCAAACCGGCGGTGGAACCTACCTGGGATCGATCGCCGACAAGGTGATCGGAAAACGGGTTGAAACGGAATTCGATCGCGGCATAGGCCGGGTCAGTAATCTGCTGATTCGTTTCACTCTGATTATGGCCCCCGCAGTCTTTCTTCTCAACGGATGGAGCAAGGGAGATTGGATGCAGGCCTTCTTCTTCGCCTTGTCCGTGGCGGTTGGGCTGACTCCAGAAATGCTGCCGATGATCGTAACGGCGAATCTCGCGCGGGGAGCGGTCTCAATGTCAAAGCGCAAGGTCATCGTCAAGCGCTTGCATTCCATTCAGAACCTCGGCGCGATGGACGTGCTGTGCTCCGACAAGACCGGAACCCTCACCCAGGACAAGGTGATTCTCGAGCGCCATCTGAATGTGCTCGGCGGCGAGTCTGAAAAGGTGCTTCAACTCGGCTATCTCAACAGCTACTACCAGACGGGGCTTAAGAATCTGCTCGACGTAGCGATTCTGAAGCATGCCGAGTTAGAGGAAGGACTGCACCTTGCAACCGACTACCGGCTAGTGGACGAGATCCCTTTTGACTTCAGCCGCCGCCGCATGTCCGTCGTTGTCGAAACGGAAAAGCGCGAAGAATTGCTGATCACCAAGGGAGCCTTGGCCGAGATGCTGCTAGCCTGCCAGCACGTTGACATCAACCGAGAAATTACCGCGCTGAAAGTCGCCCTCAAGGATCGGGTGCAGAAGATGGCACACGACTTGAATGCCGAAGGTTTTCGGGTGATCGCGGTTGCCTACCGCAAGTTTCCCCTTGGCAGAGGAACTTACACGGTGGCCGACGAAGAAGAGTTGATTCTGGCGGGGTTTCTTGCGTTTCTCGATCCCCCGAAGGACTCCGCCGCGCCGGCGATTCAGGCGTTGAGGGATCACGGAGTCGCCGTAAAGATCGTTACCGGCGACAACGAAGTGGTGACGGCCCGCATTTGCCGCGACGTCGGGATCGACGTTGGTGAAATCGTTTTGGGCGAAGAGGTGGACCGCCTCAGCGACGGCGACCTCGCGAAAATCGCTTCAAAGACATCTGTGTTTGCCCGGATTTCGCCAATGGGAAAGGCACGGATTGTGCAAGCGCTCAAGCAGAACGGGCATGTGGTCGGTTTTCTCGGCGACGGTATCAACGACGCTCCCGCCCTGAAACAAGCCGATGTGGGCATCTCGGTGAACAGCGCGGTGGACATCGCCAAGGAGGCCGCTGACCTGATTCCCCTTGAAAAGAGCCTGATGGTGCTTGAGGAAG
>CAZNBG010000526.1:0-2337 GCA_964570915.1 uncultured Nitrospira sp.
ACCTTCTTGCTCATAGACCTGCATATCGATGGTCGGAATGTTCATGTTTTTTGAGTGTTACGATATTGAATATTGCTAGTTCCGCCTCCTTCCGAGTGCGGAAGAAGCCTCTGACGGTATTGGCCACCATTTCGTCTCCCAGCTAGAAGGAGGTAGTGGCTCATTCTGAAAATATAGGCCGCTCATGGCTCACTACCGGCCTGGTAGTGGCTCTGGAGAATGGTGGCCGCCCGTCTGACTTCCTCCGTCGTCAACTGCCGCGCCTTGTACTGGATGGCCCGATAATTGGAATAGGTGGTACAGGCTTGCTCGAATGGGGCAAGACCTTTTTCGGCGGCCTTTCGGCGTTGTTCCTGTGTGAGTCCGCAGCGCGTGCCGTCATCGTTCAAAATGCAGAAGACCGTATCAAGAACAACTGGATTTTCATGGACTTCCATATGCCCCCTTGGCCGTGAGGCCTGTGCAATAAACAAAATGTCGCCCTAGCCTGTGAGGTCAGGCCAGGCGCATCCCAGATGCGTGTCATCAGTAGGGCCGATTTGGACAGCACCTAGATAAGATATGGATGGTGGGCTGGTGGGATTGCTGGCTGTCTGGAACCCGAAAATATGGTAAGGAATGCTTACTCATGATCCGTACCTCCAATACGGTGAAATGATAAGGGGTCTGGCTTGTTCTCAAGGCAAGTCAGGCCCCGTTTATCGTTGTCGCTGTTCTGCAAATAGTGACGGCGGTCGAACTGAGAAGGCCGCTCACCATGTAGGGTGGAATCCTAGGGTATCGGGAGGTGTCGGGTATACTGGCAAGTGCCCTAGACTCGTGAACCTCGGCAATGAAGCCCTGTTCTCGGATCAACTTACCCAGGCGATCGCTTCTTTTCTTCGGTGTTACGTAGCTGATATAGGTCCCACAGCCTAAGCCGGTGGAGAGTGCGCCGATCATGCCGGGGTGGCAGTGCACGTGAGATTGCTGCCTAGGGACTTGGAGCATGGACAGTTGTTGGCAGAGAGCGTAGCTTGGATTTCTACAATGCTCACGTCTTGTCGACGGCTCTGGAGGACCCACCGTCGACACCTTGCGAGAAGGGCGTTACCCATGGTGGCGTCTCCCAGTTCAACCTCGCACTTGCGTAAAAAGTACATCGGGTCCTGCGAATGAGTCCTGTACTCTGCGATCCCCTCGGCCAATGCCCCATTGTCTGAGGAGGAACGGGAGAGGGATCAGTATTACCAGGATGAAATAAACGCGGGGGAGCACATGAATAGGTGGATTTTGGCTGTCCTCATGTTGCTAGGCTTTTCCATGTCGAGTTGCGCGCCACCTTCATACAACAGCTGACTTGCTGGGGAGATGCTATGCCATTCAGAGCGATACATGTTGGATGGATCGGTGTCTTGCTGTGTGTGCTTGGGATTCAGAGCAAGGGGGTCGCTGCTGAGTCAGCCACGGTTCCCGTAGAGACTGTCGTGGATTACATTTATGCCGTGTTGGCCTCCGACCGGACTTTTTATACCGTGCATGTTGTGGAGCGCATGCAACAGCGCGGGGTGATCCAGTCTTCTGAGCGTTGGCGGTCGGAACCGACCCTGCCATTGCCCGCCCAATTCGTTCAGGAGTCATCAAACTTGGCAGAGCTCACCGGCGTCAAGGTACGATATAGGCTCATCGGTTTGTATCCCATTAATAAGCTAAGCGGACCGGCGAATGAGTTTGAGAAAAAAGGGCTGGAAGCTATTATGGCGGAGCCGAATCGTTCCTATAAGGGATTCGTCACAGAAGGGGGCGAACGACGCTTTGAAGCCTTATATGCGGACCGTGCTGTTTCGGCGGCCTGCGTCACGTGTCATAATACTCATCCTCAGAGTCCCAAACGGGACCACAAACTTAATGGCGTATTGGGAGCGGTCTCCATTTCCATTCCGGTTCCGTAATGACCAAGGCTATTGACTGACCAGCTATCCCTTGTCTAATTGGAGAGGGCACCTGTGGACATCAGGATCTCGATCCAGGAATCTAAGACAGCGGATCTCCGACTTTGTGTCTGATGTGTTCTCATCGGTTCTTCGCCTTTCCTCGGTTTCACTGTAATCTGTCGAGATAGAAGCCCTTCAAGTGTCCATCCACCTTTTGTTCTGGTGCTGCAAACCCAATATGGGTCCCAAACACTTGCCAAGGTGGGGTTGTGCTCCCGAAGCCCATACTCCCTCATAACTGTTCAGGGAGTATGGGCGCAAATTCCACGCTGCCGGTCGCTTTAGCGGTTGATATTTTCGTCTGTCAGAAACGAGATGGCATGATTCACTTCATTATACTTCGCGATCACGTTATCCCCGATAT
>CAZNBG010000527.1:0-1726 GCA_964570915.1 uncultured Nitrospira sp.
CACCTCCAATGTTTCAGCATACCGGCCGAGCGATTCGAGCGTCTGGCCCATCAAATAGAGGATGTGCAGGCGTTCCGTGGTGGAGAACGTGGTCGAACTCAGGGCCTGGCGGAATGCTGCAACGGCTTCCACATACTGTCCTGTCGACCGCATACAGAGGGCAATCTGCACATAGGCCTTTCCTGCTTGCTGGGGGTCCAAGGCCGCTTGTTGAAATTCTTCGAGCGCCTGATCGTATATTTGGACTTGCTTGAGTACCAGACCGCGCTCATAGCGTTTGACGGCGGATATCGGTTGTTCCATCCTCGGCTCCTCCGGTTTTTGACCGCTGTGCAGTGGATAGACCCATGCCGGCCGGCTTAGGAGGTGAGCAAGAATGGCGCCCCGTTTGGGAGATCCGGTTGGCACCACAAATCAATCACTTGCCGTTGTCAATTGCCGGTTAATCGGAGGGAAGTTGCCCACAAGCTGGCCGTAAAGGTACGCGGAGATAGCACGGGGCTTCCCCTTCCACACTCATCCAACTCAACCGACCGTGACCGATGACCCCACCCAGAGTATGGCTGGTTTTCCAGTCAGCGAGTGTGAAAAGATACTGCGCGGCGTGTATTATCTCTTTATTTGCCACTCGGCGGAACGACTCTCAATTTTGAGGGTTGGGGGCTCGATTCCAGCCGGGCCTTTCATACGATCGTGTGCTTCATGCGCAGGTTCTTCCTTCCAATCCCACTCGTTGTCTCCGCATTAGTTGTTCTGTGCATTTTACCCTTGGCTGGGTTCTTCCTCGTTCCATACGTCATCAAGGCGTATGTTCTCCCCAAGGTGTCTGAGCAATTGCGGCGACCTGTGCTTGTAAAAGAAGTCGAATTCAACCCATTTGTGCTGTCCCTCAAGTTAACGGAGTTTGAAATCCAAGAGCCGGATAACACGCCCATCATTGGCTTCCAAGAGTTCTTCATCAATTTTCAGACGAGCTCAATTTTTCGCATGGCCTATACCTTCGATGAGATTCGCTTTTCTATCCCATTTGTCGCGGTCAAGGTGAAGAAAGATGGGCGTGTCAATTTGACCGAACTAGCGCGGCCACGTGAACAACCCGCTCCGCCTCAAACGGACCAAGCCGCTCCTCCTCAAGTGGACCAAATAGCTTCTCCTAAAGCGGAAAAGGGGGCTGATCAGCCTGCGTCACTTCCCGCCATTCAAATCGCACGCTTTGAGATTGCACAAGGAGTTGTCGAGTATCGCGATGAATCGAAGGCAAGACCGGTTTCAATCGATATCGTCCCGATCAATCTGATCCTCAACAACTTTCATACGAAGGTGGGCGGTGACGATGCAACCTTAGCATTCGTCGCAGAACTTGGGAAGAATGAGGTTCTCGATTGGAAAGGAATCGTCTCCATTGAGCCGATCTATTCGGAGGGCACGCTCTCACTCAACGGCGTAAAGCTCGCCAGGCTCTTTAGGCATGTGCAGGAGCGATTCAACTTCGACATTTCCACTGGAACCATTCAGGCAACAGGGCGATATCGATTCGACGCGGCCACTTCCCCGGTTGACTTTAAACTGTCCGATGCAACACTCCACTTCGCCGACGTCGGCTTGGCCGAGAAAGGGGATCAGACCCCAGTGATCAGCGTGCCGGTACTCAACCTCGACGAAATCGACGTTTATCTTAGGCAACGACAGGTCTCCATTGCGACCCTCGACATGAACATAACGCAGG
>CAZNBG010000527.1:1736-2337 GCA_964570915.1 uncultured Nitrospira sp.
CAATGAACGATACGACGGACCGTGTCTGGCGAAACTCCGATGGATCGGTGAATTTGCAAGCGCTCTTTACGCCAGTGACGACGCAGTCTGGCGATACTGAACCGTCCGCAGCGGCAAAGCCGAACGAGTCTCCTTGGACTGTTGCAATAAAAGAGGCGTCCATCACGAACCACACCATTCATTTCGAAGATCGATCAGTAGTTTTGCCGATGCGCACCAATGTGACGAAGCTCTCAGTCAAGACCCATGACGTTGTCTTCCCGTTCAAGGGACCGATACCGCTCACTGTTGAACATAAACTCAACGAGACGGGATTGGTTTCGGCCGACGGACAGATCGTTGTGAAACCGTTTCAGCTCGATCTGGATCTAGCTCTGAGCAACGTTGCCATTCAGCCCTTTCAGCCGTATCTCGAGCGGTTTGCCCGCATCACCGTGGACAGTGGCGCAATCGATTTGGACGGGAAGGTTCATCTTGCTGTCGAGCACCCCAAGACACCGCTGATGACCTTCCAGGGGAATCTGGGCGTGAAATCGCTGGCGATAGCTGATCGCGATCGAGGCGTTCCCGTAGGCGTCCTCATAGAGGACGATGTCGCCCG
>CAZNBG010000528.1:0-2334 GCA_964570915.1 uncultured Nitrospira sp.
GAAGACCACACTCTGTCTGGTCCAGGGGGGACGTCCCGTCGTCCTCCGGACGATTCTCTGGGGTGGCAGCCACCTGACACATGCCCTGGCCGTCCGGCACGCCTGCAGCTTCGCCGACGCGGAACGCCACAAGCGCACGATGGCCGTCGATCAGGTACACGGCTTCTTGGAGCCCGTCTTGAGAGAGCTTCGGATCACCTTGCAGGCGTATCAAGGAGGCGAACGTAGTCGATTGACCCATTGCTGGGTGTGTGGAGGCGGATCGAAACTACAGGAAATCGGCGGCTACCTTTCCCGACAATTGGGACTCTATCAGGTGGGACCACGCCAGGGATTTGGCGCCGACACCCCGAGAGCATTTTCCATCGCATTCGGTTTGGCCATCCATCCCAAGATCATCCGACCCCGCTGGCGTTTCAAATCGTCGCCCCTGGGACTCGCGCTTGACCTCAAAAGCATTTCGGAAGCGGCCTCACCGGACTTAGCCATGACCAAACGGGACCGCCGTTTGGCGATCGCTGCCGGTCTGGTGATTGCCGTCCTGGCACTCGTGGATTTCTCGATTCACTTCATGTTGCAGGATCAACGAGTGGCCCGGCTCAAGACCGCCCTCCAGGCCCAGTATGCGCAGTTCTTCGGACCAGGTGCCTCCTCTGGAGAGGAACTCGATCAGGCACAATACCGCATCGGAGTCCTCGACAAATCGCTCAGCCTTGTCGATACCACGCACGGCAAAGCCTTACTGACACTCTCGACGTTCGTGAAACAGCTGCCGCCCGGAACGATGGTCAAGGTCCGCGAGCTGACCGTCGACGGAGCGGTGATGATCCTGGAGGGGGAGACCACGTCTTTTGATGCGGTGGAACGCATCAAACAAACCTTCGCATCCAGCCCGCGACTGACGGACGTCTCCGTGACGGAAACGCGAGTGGGCGCGACGTCCAATCAAGTGGTATTTCGAATGACGGTCACGGTGCAGCAACCATGATACAGAGCTTCCGGGAACGATGGCACCACATGTCGCGGCGCGAGCGCGTCATCGTGCTGACCGGCGGGATCGTACTCGGACTCAGCCTGCTCTTTGTGCTGATCGTGGATCCCCTGCTGGACCAGCTCGATCGCCTCGAGCGCCAGGCGGTGCGGAAACAGAAAGATCTCGCCGAGCTGACCGTGCTCGGTCAAACCTATCTCGCTAAACGAGACCGCTTGACCAAGGTCGAAAGTCGCATGCCTGGAGCCGACAGTCATTTCTCTCTCCTCACGTTTATGGAGGAAGCGGCGACCACCGCGCACGTGCGCGAGCGAATCGCCGGCATGCAGCCGCAAGTACAGTCGTTGGCGCAAGGGTATGAAGAAACAGCCGTCGACCTCCGGCTGGAAGGCGTTCAACTTCCGGAGTTGCTGGCCTTACTGGTCGCCATTGATCAAGCTCCATACGACCTTCACGTCCGTCACCTGCAAATTCGCCCGAAATTCGATAATCCCGTCAATGTCGATGCAACCATTCGGGTCTTGAGCTATGCCAAGAGCTGACGAACGGGGCGTCGCCCTTCTGTTGGCACTGCTGGTACTGACCCTCCTCACAGCTCTCATCCTTGAATTTGACGCGGAGGCTCGCCGTGAATACCGCGCCGCCGCCGCCTTTCGCGACGACTATAAGGCCAGCATGTTGACGCGGGCCGCCGTGCAGGCTACGCGAGCCGTGCTGCAGCAGGATCTCATGCGCGAAAAGATGACCGGCCAAAAATACGACGGCCCCACGGATATCTGGGCCATGCCAATCAAGAATTATGCGATTGGAGACGGGGTTCTGACCGCACAAATTCAAGATGAATTGGGAAAAGTGAATCTAAACGATCTCGCATCATCCACAGGAAGCGAGGCCGAGCAGAAGAAGAAGGTCTTCCGTGTCAAACGCTTGTTCGAATTGCTCAGGGTCAACCCAAACCTGGTTGATGCGCTCATCGATTGGGTGGACCATGATGAAGTGCCTCAACCGGCCGGTGCGGAAAGCCTCTATTACCAGTCGATGCGACCGCCTTACCGATCCGCCAACAGCCCGCTGTCCGGCCTTGGAGATCTCCGCCTCATCAAGGGATTCACTTCGGACATTATCGAACGAATCACTCCGTATGTCACCGTGTACCCATTGGAGGGGGGCGGGCCGATCAATATCAACACGGCCGATCCCATCGTCCTTCAGACACTCGATCCGAGCGTCAGCCAAACCGTCGCCATAGAAATCGTGCAGGGGCGGCCCTACAAAACCAAGGTGGAACTCGACCGAGTTGGGAGCTTTCAAGAAATTGGCCGAGCATTGAGGAACGACTACGA
>CAZNBG010000529.1:0-2312 GCA_964570915.1 uncultured Nitrospira sp.
CATGGAAATATGCTTGGCCAGGTGTGAGTTAGCATTTTTGATGGCTGGGACACATCGACGGGCGAATGATGTAGAGAGTCCATGTGATACGAAGGTCCTGTGCGGTGAAGAATTACAGGGCGACACACGATACAAAGAATCGGATGCCGGCCACAGCCTCGTGACAATGTTTCAACCTACCCACGAAGTGCTGGCGGTAGAGCGGCCTCGCTCCATCGCTGCTTCTATCCATGGTATGGCAGAAAGTACTGCGTGTCCCGATGCCTTCTTGAGCTCCGGGGCGGGAAATGTAACTGAGATAACGAGGCAACTGTTGCGATGTTTGATCGAGCGAGGCGTAAATGCCGAACTCTACTCAGGAGTTTGCCGCGGATGTTCGTTGGCAGGGACGACGAATCTTCAGGGGCGATTCTCAAATAACCCAGGGCTGAATCCCTGCATCACCTCAGCTCCTTTCGTTCGGGAACCGGGACGGTTTCTTCATCTCGAACAGGAACCCGCGCTCCGCCGAGATGCCGCTTCGTGGCGACCCGTCGTGGAGGCATTCAGTTGCGCTTTCGCCTCGACCTCTCGAGGAATTGGATGGAAGGGTACGTGTCAGTACCGACTGCGGTAGCGGGCAGGTGAGAAGCGGGTCTGATTTGGGAGTTGCATAATTTATCTGCGAGGGAGCAAACCCGCCCTCTACCGCGGGCGGTACTGATCCCTGCTGTCGAACGATCATTCTTCATATTTCGAACGAGGCTACCGCAAGGGCGCAATCATCGAACCAGAGTCGAGAGCCGCATGAATTCTAGAGTTGCCACCCAACCGGAACTCAGCTAATTTATCAACTCTCGTCGAAGCCCAAGTGATAATTCCTTTGGAGGAGCTAGGTGGCTCACTCGGAAGAAAAAATTGATGTCTTTTCAGAGGCCAAGAAGACCTGGTCTCCGCCGGAATCCGTTTGCGAACAGGCAAGAATTAAAGATTACGATGAGATTTATCAGAAAGCCGTCGCCGATCCCGAAAAATTCTGGGGGGAGATCGCAGGCGAGCTCGAATGGTTCGAGCCTTGGCAAACGGTGCTGGAGTGGAACTATCCGTGGGTCAAATGGTTCGTCGGCGGCAAGTGCAACATCACCTACAACTGCCTCGACCGGCACGTGAAAACCTGGCGAAAGAACAAGGTCGCTATCCTCTGGGAAGGTGAAGACGGATCCAAGGAAGTCCTCACCTACGGCGAGCTTCACCGGCAAGTGAGCCGATTCGCCGCCGCCCTCAAGAATTTGGGAATCCAGAAGGGCGATCGTGTGATGATCTACCTTCCAAGAATCCCCCAACAATTCATCGCCATGCTGGCCGTTACTCGCATCGGTGCAATACACAGTGTCGTTTACTCCGGATTCAGCTCGCAGGCACTGCGTGAACGTATCCTGGATGCCGAGGCGAAAATGGTAATCACCTCTGACGTCGGCTATCACCGGGGAAAGGCGGTTCAACTGAAGGCGGTAGTCGATGAAGCGGTCCATGGAGCGCCTTCGATCGAGCACGTGGTAGTGGTTCATCGACAGACGCCTCCGGTGGAGATCTTCGCTCCTCGCGAGCGAGATTGGGACGAATTGATGGAGGCTGCTCCGACTCATTGCGAAGCGGAGCGCATGGATTCTGAAGATCCTCTGTACACGCTGTACACTTCGGGAACAACCGGCCGACCAAAGGGCGTCCTGCATGTCCACGGCGGTTACATGGTCGGCACCTACATCACCACCAGATGGGTCTTCGATCTAAGAGACGAAGATGTTTACTTCTGCACCGCCGATCCGGGATGGGTGACGGGTCATAGTTACATCGTCTACGGTCCGCTATTGAACGGTGCAACGATCCTCTTCACTGAGGGTGCGCCCGATTATCCCGACCCGGGACGGTGGTGGAAACTGATCGAAAGATATGGGGTGACGATCTTCTACACTACACCCACCGCCATTCGATCTCTGATGCGGTATGGGGATGAGTGGCCGGCCCGTCACGATCTCTCATCGTTGCGCATCCTCGGGACCGTAGGAGAGCCGATCAATCCCGAGGCTTGGCTCTGGTACCATCGGGTCACAGGCGAGCGATGTCCGATCATGGATACGTGGTGGCAGACAGAAACCGGTATGACCATGATCACTCCCCTTCCCTCTGTGAATCTCAAACCCGGCTCGGCCACCCGCCCTTTCCCCGGAATCGTTGCAGATGTTGTCGAAAAGGATTGAAAACCCATTCCGGCCCATAAAGGAAGGTTCCCCGATAGCAAGAAACCTAGGCCTCTGACTCCAAGAGCGGTTGAA
>CAZNBG010000530.1:0-2311 GCA_964570915.1 uncultured Nitrospira sp.
CTGCTGTTGAAACATCTCGACGATCTCGGTGACCGTGGTCGCATCGTCAGGCCGCTTGTCCGCGGCGCGAAACGACACGATGCGGGGAAATCGGAGCGCGAATCCCGAATCGTCGCCGTTCCTTCCGGCGGTATGCCGCGGGCTGCGCGTGATCTCATCCGCCAGGACCTCCACGACCACCTCCGGCTTGAGCCAGACATCCGGCTCCAGCTCGGAATACACCCCCCCCGGCCTCTTCCCGGTTCCTTCCCACCCGCACCCTGCGTGGCAAGTTTGTCAAGAAAGATGGGCACGTCGAAACCCTTCCAACCGGGCATGTGGTCTTCTATCGACCTGATGGACGGAGATTTCTCGCCACCGATCCGATAGGCCATCCGTTGCATGAGTGTGAATGGGAGGCGACTGCCGCCGGGGCCGTCTCGCTGACGCGCGCGCGCGTTCGCCTGGATTGGGGGCGGTGGGTCGGGATTAAACCCTGTGGACTGGTGAATGAGACCAGATTGAATCTGGCTGCCAAGCCCAATTGGCAGCGGACCACAGCCGATGATCTTCGCGCCATGGCCGCCGGGGCAATGCGAGTACCGATCGAGGAGGTGCGGTGGTTTTATCGGGATGAGGATCTGACGATCGATCCGAAAGGGACAGCGACGATTCGACAGCGAAAAGATGCGCTGTATGTGCTGGATGATGGAGGGTTTGAGAAGGCCCGCTTCATGTCCTGCATGGGTGCCATGCATTGGGATCATATTGATTTCCTCCCGGTCGTTGAGCTGTTCAAGTCGCTGTTACCGGGGACTGGCTCCGCGGTGTTCGAGCTGATTCGCGGACTCTATGATGATCAGACTAAAGGACAGGGTTCTCCAAGGCCGTTACGGTATCGCGGGATTCCCACCTATCCATCTGAGGCGGCCTTTCGCCTGTTCAGCAGCTTTTTTATACCGCAGAGATTGCGCGACACTGATCCATTGACCGACTTCATGAATCCCTCGACATCGCATGTCGTGACCTGGCTGCCTGCCTCGAATCCTCCGGTGCGTTATCTGCATGAGAACCACGCACTCTGCCTGACCGTACAAGACGGAGTGGCTCAAAAGGCGACGCTTGCCGATGATACGGCCGGCCTTTCATACATGAATCCAAGCGGCCGTCGCATGCTTCCGCTGGACCGCAGCCTCCGCGTTCACGGGAGTCGGCTGATCCTGAAGGATCGAGAAAGGGAAACGAGCGTATTGTTAACCGCTGACTTTTGCCCGCTGCCCACGTCATTTCCTGAGCTCCCGGTCAGTCCTGTCGATTGGCGTTCCGTCTTCACCCAAGGAATTCCGAGGATTCTTCCCGCCGAAGCGTTTGAGGCGGTGCCCTTGTTTCCGGAAGACGAGAAGGAAATCAACGAACTCGCCGCGCAACATTTTGTTGCAGACTATCTGGACGATCTGAGTGAACAAGACCGTGAAATCGGAAGGGTACGATCGCAGGCGGAACATGTCTTCATCGACAACGGAGACGCCGTCATTGCGACGTGCATTCTCTTCGACCGGCCACGCGCCTATACCGTCAGTGTCCGGCACGTGGCCTATGCACAGCGTCAAGCTCAGCAACTCTGGACGCAGTGTGCTCAGGTACAGCGATGGGAGTGGCTGCAGCGGATTCGCATGATACCTGCGGATGACCATGAAAAGTCTCCTGCGAGCTACGGAACTCATGATCTGCTGTATTCCTGGGTGCCGTATGACCTATTTGGTTCCTTGGACGCCTTGATGACCGCCATTACGCGATGGAGTCACATCTTGCGGCCAGGTGGTGAGGCGTTTGTCGTCGGACCTATTGAGCTGCGCGAAGCGTTCATGCGGGAGCGGTGGGATGTGCGCTGGGACCAACTGGTTGCCGCTCTCCCGACCCTCCGAATGCACAAGATGATCTTGCCGAGAGCACGAGTGAAGACAGGGCTGACGTTGTTCCATGCGAGCCGGCTCTAGGGCGGCCTGCAAAAGGTGTCTTTGGCGAGCCGGCTCCCTCAGGTTTAAGAACTGGCTTGTCTCTGGCGAGTTCTGTAGAATTCCAACCCTGATACCTGTACATCACAGCGTCCAGGCAAGACGTCGCCTGATTGGGACGTCGTCAATTGATCGAGGAGGAAAATTATGGCGAGCGTGCTGGACCGAGTTATCGAGAGAGAACTGAGAAAAGAACTCAAGGATGCGTTGGTCAGGTTTGAACAGCAGCTGCAACAGGCAGGCGTATCCGAAGAGAATGTGAAGAACCGTATGCGGGGGGCCAAGCAATTCGTGGCCTTTCTGTACGGCAGGTACCT
>CAZNBG010000531.1:0-2306 GCA_964570915.1 uncultured Nitrospira sp.
AAGTGGGTGAAGATGGGCACTCGGTTATGCCGTTTGTAAGTGGACTCCATTCTACGGCGTCGAAGTGAAAGTAAGAAACTGTGGAAAAATCCACCGCCACTTTTCCGTCAGAAGTAGTAGCATTACGTCTACTAGAAGGCTTCTTGGGTAGCGTTCTGTCGGGAACCGTAATGAAGGGTTTTGTGCCCACCCCCCAAGCAACCGTAGACGCAATGGTGAGCTTGCTCTTTCGTGACCGGCCGCCAGGCGCAGCCACGCATGTTCTCGACCCGGGGTGCGGGACCGGTGAATTCATCGACGGCGTTATCCGATGGTGTCAGGAACACGGCTCTCATCTACCGAGCATCGTCGGAGTGGAAGTTGACCCTCGTCACATCCCCGCCCTTAACGCCAAGTACGCGAAGTTCCCGAGCGTTCAAATTGAGCAGCGAGACTTCTTAGCTGCTGACCAGCGGCAGTTTGAGTACATCGTCGGAAACCCACCCTACGTTCCAATTACAAAGCTTTCCGAGGAGGAGAAGCGGCGATATCGTGCGTCGTATGCCACGGCGCGCGGCCGGTTCGATCTTTACATGTTGTTCTTTGAGCAAGCGCTCAACAATCTTGCTGCAAACGGACGGCTCGTCTTCATCACTCCGGAGAAGTTTCTTTACGTCGAGACGGCGGGGCCGCTAAGACGACTGTTAGCTTCAAATCACGTTGAGCAAATCGCGCTTTCCAACGAATCCACTTTCGGCGAACTGGTCACCTATCCCACGATAACCAGCGTTCAAAAGTCGACGCCCGGTTTCACAGAATTTAGCTCGCGCCATGGAGTTGCTTCAAACGTTAGGCTGCCGGAGGGTCACGCCTCATGGCTGCCCATTTTGTCGGAGCCCTGTGGCCACTCGGGGGAAGCGTTGCTTGCTGACTTTTGCCTTAGGATAAGTTGCGGGATTGCAACAGGCGCGGATGCGGTGTTTGTCCGCCCTGACTTCGCCTTGAGTCAGTCCCTTCGGGAATTCAGCAGGCCAACGATTGCCGGGAGGGAGATTAAGCCGGGGCGGGACACGATTGATTGCCGGTCCCTGATGCTAATGCCGTACAGCGAAGCAGGCGACCTGCTGCCGGAGGATAGGCTTGGTGCTCTCGGCGAATACTTGAATCGTGGAGAAAACAAGGCTCGCTTGCTGAGGCGTACATGCGTAGCACACAAGCCATGGTATGCCTTTCACGAAACTCCTATGCTCTCTGAGATTCTTCGGTCGAAGATCGTTTGCAAAGACATCTGCGAGCAACCTCAGTTCGTCGTCGACTATTCTGGAGAAATCCTGCCTAGACATTCCGTCTATTACCTTGTGCCTCACGATCCTGCCGCCATTCCGGCAATGGTTGATTATCTCCGCTCCGACGCGGTGCGTCGTTGGCTGGAGGCGAACGGTCAGCGGGCTGCTAAGGGTTACCTCCGAATGCAGAGCCGTACCCTTCAGAAATTGCCGGTGCCCGCTGGGGTTCTTGGCCCACCCCAGATGCCGGCCCCTCGTTGCACAAGTGCAGAAAATGCCCTCGGGCAACAGCCAGTCCTGCCGGTCTGGTAGAGGCCAATGAACACGGCGTTCGACGACATTACCTCCTCTATCGCCGAGCGGCGTTTCCACAACCATAGACGTGAAGGCCATTCGGCAGCCATGAGCCGCGGAATTCTGCGTGACGTACGCGCAACTTGCCCACCGTTTGAGGATGCCTTCGCATCCGAGCGTCTCGGCGAGTGGCTCGACTTTCCCTCGCCGGCGGGAAGATCTCGTAAGCTTGATTTGGCAGTCGCGGAGCCCGTTCAGGAAACGGGCTTACCCGACTTGTCTCGGCTGAGGCTCTGCATAGAAAACAAATCGGTAGTAACGGCCCACCGCAACCGCACCAATCGATACGATGATCTTAGCGATCTTCTTGGGGTGCTGCATCGCACGAGGCCCGATGCCATCCTCGTCGCAACCGTACTGGTGGGATTGTGTGAGCAGGTCCTCAACGTGCCTGATCGAGTGAAGCCCTTTCTGGATGAAAGAGTCTTCCTAAAACAGGTATTGCCACGATTTCGACCGGCGACCCGAAGCTTTGGAAAGAGTTTCCGAGGGCGATAAGCAGGAATAGGCCGCTTGATCCCAAAATCACCATAGAGAAGTTTCGCCAATTGCCGGTTCGGCCACCTGGCAGAACCGATATGGTCGCATTCGACTTCGTCTTGCTCGTGCCGGTTCTGATAGATAATGTCAATCCGCCGTCGATCGCTCGCTCAAATGCGCTCAACATAGACGTGGATGCTGACTATA
>CAZNBG010000532.1:0-2301 GCA_964570915.1 uncultured Nitrospira sp.
CCTTCGGCAACGACGGGGTATATCTTGAACGCTACTTTCTGGAACCTCGCCATATCGAGGTGCAAATCTTAGCCGACCATCAGGGCCGAGTGATCCATCTCGGGGAACGGGATTGCTCGATTCAACGGCGGCATCAAAAGCTGGTCGAGGAAACCCCGTCCCCCGTCGTCGATGACAAACTCCGTCGAGAAATCGGTCGGGTCGCTGTGGAAGCCGTGAAGGCGGCGCATTATCGAAACGTCGGAACCGTCGAATTTCTGCTCGACAAGGATCGGAATTTCTATTTCATGGAAGTCAATACCCGTATCCAGGTCGAGCATCCGATTACCGAAATGGTGACCGGCATCGATCTGATCAAAGAGCAGATCCGTCTTGCCGCTGGCCATGCGCTCTCGATCCGGCAACAGGATGTCATGCTCACCGGTCATAGCTTGGAGTGCCGTATCAATGCCGAAGATCCCGAGAAGTTTACTCCCTCACCCGGAATCATCACCAAATACAGTCCCCCTGGCGGTTTCGGCGTGCGGGTCGATTCTGCGATGGAGTCAGGATCGATCGTCGTTCCCTACTACGATTCGATGATCGCGAAGCTGATCACCCATGGCCGTGATCGACAGGAATCTATGGCTCGTATGAGACGAGCACTGAGCGAGTGTGTTATTGAAGGCATCAAGACGACTCTCCCGCTGCACCGCCGGATTCTCGATGATCCCGACTTTCAAAAGGGCCATGTGTCGACGACATTCCTGGAACGATTCTTGGGATAAACATCCCATGGACTTTCTCCTCTAACTGTCCGTCTTTACAGCGTTTCCGTGGCCAAGGCTTCCATTTCTTGGTATGCGACCGCCCACATGTTAAGCTAAGCAGGTTGTGCTGTGAGGACGATTCATTGCGTGTCCGCGATGGAGATGATTATCAGCGGTCTTCTTGATAGGATACACGCGCGTTTCAAGGTTGGAGTTCCTCAGTCATGCGTCGAATTGGGTTGATTGTCAGTGTGTTAGCCATCGGGTTGGCCATAGGCGGCTACGTGTTTTTTAACGGGGAGCGCAAAGCGCCCGTCCGGTACCGCACGGCTGCGGTCGAGCGTGGTCAGATCATTTCTGTGGTCAGCGCAACAGGGACGATCAATCCGGTTGTATTGGTCCAGGTCGGCACACAAGTGTCGGGGATGATCAAGAGCCTTCACGCGGATTTCAATTCAAGCGTCAAAGCCGGAGATACCGTGGCGACCATTGATCCCGAACCGTTCAAGGCTCGTCGAGAACAGGCCGCAAGCAATCTGGAGATGGCGCGTTCGAATGGTGCACACTCGAAGGCCGACCTGGCGCAGCGAAAACGTGAATTAGACCGGGCGCAATCGTTATTGCCTCAGCAGTTTGTTTCGCAAAACGACGTCGATGTTGCTCTCACCAATTTCCAAAGCGCAGAAGCACAGGTGCGGGTTGCCGAGGCGCAAGTCAAGCAGGCAGAGGCGGCATTAAATGCGACGGACTTGGAATTGAAATACACCGTCATTCGATCGCCTGTTGACGGCATTGTTGTGGCGCGCAACATTGAAGTCGGACAGACGGTTGCGGCCAGCTTCTCCACGCCAAATCTGTTTCTGATTGCCCTTGATCTCACCAAAATGCAGGTCGATACCAATGTGAGTGAATCGGATATCGGCGGAATGACAGAGGGCAAGGAAGTCATTTTTACAGTGGATGCCTATCCTGGCTTGTCATTTTTCGGCACCATCAGACAGGTGCGGCTCGCACCCATCAATGTGCAGAATGTCGTGACCTACAATGTGGTGGTGGGAGTGGATAACAGGGATCTCCGGCTAAAACCTGGCATGACCGCCAACGTATCGATCATCGTGGCCCAGAAGGACCAAGTGCTCAAGGTTCCCAACGCAGCCCTTCGGTTCATGCCTCCAAAGGGTGAGGGAAGCCGTCAGGGGTCCGATGGGAAAACGGCCAAAGGGGACGAAGGGCGTCCGGTCAGGTTCGACGTTCGAACGATGGCGTCGAGGACTATCTGGAAGCCGGGAGAGAACGGTGATCTGGCTGCGTTATCTGTGGAAACCGGTATCTCAGACGGCGTGACGACGGAGATCCTATCTGGTGGCCTGGCGGAAGGAGATGCAGTTGTGGTGGGCATCGAACAGCCGTTCGGCGAAAAAAGAGGGAGTGAATTGCCGCCCGGGTTTGGGAACCAGCCGCAGCGTCCTCGTCCACGCGGGGGCACCTGACTTGCCTAAGGAATGTTTCGTCAGATTTCGTGGTCCGGTGACGAACAATAGGTCTGACACCC
>CAZNBG010000533.1:0-2294 GCA_964570915.1 uncultured Nitrospira sp.
TCGACAAAGCACGGATCGACAGTCATATCAGACTGGGCCTTCAGCTCTGGGGCATGAAGATTCGGCGATCCGGCCCTCATGTAGTTGGCTTCGTTGTTGAACATGGCGTTATACGAGGTTTTGGTCTGACTCGATGGAGCGACGAGAAAACCGAGATTGTTCAGGCTCACAATATTCCCCGATGCCTCATTCACAGAGGAGCCTAAGAATGCCGCACCACCACCATTTTTGACGAGGGTGTTATTGAGCAAGACCGCTTTGGCTTGACCGCTTACCACCACAGCTTCAAACAGATTTTTCGTGATGATGTTCCGTTCAAGTCGGATCATCGACTTTCCCGTCACATTCACGCCATGGTCGTTATCATGGATCACATTGCCGACCAGCAAGGCCTGAGAATCAGAGAAGTGTACGCCCGTCGTTTCGCTCCCGCCGATCACACAGTCCTCGATGCGAACCCCTTGCACCTGCTGGCCGAACACCATGCCCTTCACATGGAGGTGACGGAGCGTGATGCCGTTTCCGTTAAAAATACCGAGGGCGTGCCCCCCGTGTTCATTGATCGTGAGATCGCTGATTTCGATATCCGTCGCCCCATATGGCCACTTCCCCACATGCAACACGCCGACCATTTCACCTCGTCCCAATAGGACGACTTTGTCGGTTCCGGCACCTGCGATCTTGAGCTTTTCTTTACTGTGAACGGTCAGATCCTGCGCATAGGCTCCAGCCTTGATCAGCACCGTATCGCCCTTCCCGGCACTGTCGACGGCCTCTTGAATGGATGAGAAATCTCCCGAGCCGTCGAGCGCAACCGTGATGATCCGCGGACCTGGCACGGCATTATCACTACCGGCAGCACCGAACTCAACGCTCATGAAAAAGAAGCACATCGAATAGAGCAGGACTCGTCGCATACGGAGGTTCATACAAGCGGGGACCCAACGATGTCAATTGCAGTTTCCTGTAGGATGCGACGCATGATAAGCTGCGCCGCCATGATCCTGGTTGGACTCACGGGAGGCCTCGCCACCGGAAAAAGTACCGTCGCGAACATGTTCCGGGCGCGCGGCGCAGTCGTGATCGATGCCGACGAATTGGCGAGAGAGGTCGTCAAACCCGGCAAACCGGCCTGGCGAGACATCGTTCGCCGATTCGGGAAATCCGTGCTCAATTCCAACGGAACGATCAACCGGCAGCGCCTTGGCCAGGCCGTGTTTCATGATCGGACAAAACTCCGGCGACTGGAACGAATTATCCATCCCCGCGTCGCGCGCCAGCAGATCAGACTGACGAAGCGAGCTGTCCGGCGAGATCGCGATGCCGTTGTCGTGTATGATGTTCCCCTGCTCTTCGAAGCCGCCATCGACAAACGAGTAGACAAGATCATCGTCGTGTCCACCGACCAAAAAACTCAATTGGCTCGACTCAGGAAACGGAACGGTCTCACCCGCGCCGAGGCTCTCCGGCGAATCCGTAGCCAGATGCCCCTCGCAATGAAACGGCGGCACGCAGACTATGTGCTAGACGGAACGCGGGCGCGGGCAACACTTGCGAAGAATGTTGCCCGGCTCTTTACACACTTTACGTCTCTACCACACTCCGCAGCCTCTCCAGAATAGTGCCATTCGATCGCTCCCGATGATGGAGAACGCCGGGAAAGAGACAACGTTCTATTCTCTCTTTCGCAGCTGTGTTAGAGTGAAGAGTTATGCACAGCCTTATTATTATTGGATCCGGTCCCGCTGGGTTGACAGCAGCCGTCTATGCCGCCCGTGCGAATCTGGCTCCTCTGCTGATCGAAGGCTGGCAGGCAGGTGGCCAACTCACGACCACCACTGAGGTTGAAAACTACCCCGGCTTTGCGAAGGGCATCATGGGCCCGGAATTGATGAAGGAGATGCGGGCTCAAGCGGAGCGATTCGGCACGATCTTTCGAACGGGCGACGTCACCGCAGTGGATCTCACAGCTCGACCGCTTTACGTGACGGTGGACGGGGAAGATACTGTAAAAACGAAAACGCTGATCATTGCTACCGGCGCGTCTCCAATCACGCTGGGCCTCCCCAACGAAAAGCGTTTGTGGGGTCATGGCGTGTCGAGCTGTGCAACCTGCGATGGGTTTTTCTTCAAAGATAGGGAGCTCGTCGTCGTGGGTGGCGGAGACAGCGCGATGGAGGAAGCACTGTTTCTCACGAAGTTCGCCGGCAAGGTATCGATTGTTCATCGTCGGGACAAACTACGCGCGTCCAAGATCATGCAGGACCGGGCCATGAAGAATGAAAAGAACGCAA
>CAZNBG010000534.1:0-2289 GCA_964570915.1 uncultured Nitrospira sp.
AGCGTCCCGTCTATGAGCAGCGAACCAGCATTCGGGCGTCGGCGATTTATCAAGGAGTCGGTCCTCTCCATCGCGAAGACGGCTCGCGAGTATGTCAGACATCGCGATGCACCTGCCGACCAGGAGACACCCACACCGCGCACGGACTGGCTGCGACCCCCCGGTGCGGTGGACGAAAATCTCTTTGTCGAACGCTGCACACGATGTGCAGATTGTCTTGAGGCCTGCCCGTACAATAGTATCGTAAAAAACCCAAGTGATAGTTTCCCGGTTATTTTCCCTGATCAAGCTCCCTGTCATCTCTGCGATGACTTTCCATGTATCGCCGCCTGCGAGACTGAAGCGCTCCTGCCCGTTTCCGAACGGGCGCAGGTGAAAATGGGGGGCGCGGAGGTTACCCACCGCGACTGTACGGCAAGCCAAGGTTGCCACGCCTGTGTGTCTCGCTGCCCAACGCAGGCCTTGGTCATGGATTTTGGGTTGCTCAAAGTCGACGTCATAGCGCACCAATGCGTAGGCTGCGGATTGTGCGAGCAGGTCTGTCGCACGGTCAATGATCGGATCGCAATCAGAGTTATTCCCGCACGGATGCTGTAAGATACCTATCATCGAGAGTACAGACAAAACCACGTGTGAGAGCGATTTGATTCTCTGTTTGGATTGTCAATAAATTCAGCCTGTTCCAGATGCACCAGATCACCCTTGACATAGGTATGGGCATTGCCTATGATACGCGACCTACACCGAAAATTCGCGTGCCCGTGGCCGGCCGCAACTTGTCAAGTGTGTGTGCGTACCGGACGGGCTTAGCGAAGAGAGGGTAGTTCATGAGTCTTCAAGAAAGCGAACGGCGAACAGTAGCAATGCCGTCGTCGGCTCCTTCCAGCGTGGCCCTACAAGATTCTCCTTCCGTTGAGCGAGCACTTGGCCGAAGTAAGATCTATCTCCTCACATCATGGAGCATGCTGTATCCGGAGGATGATGAATTTCTCGATTATCTCCAGTGTGGGGAATTTGTCGAGGATGGGCGGTCCGCCCTGGACAGTCTGAGCAAGGCGCTGGAGGGGATCGGCGGTGAGCGCGGACGCAGCAAGCTCGTCGCGATCAGCAAAGCACTCGACCAGATCGAGACCTGGGTGGCTTCGGAGTGTGTGAATTGGAAGCTCGTTGATCTTCAAGCTGAACATCGGCGTGTCTTCAGCAACGTGATCACCCTCGATTGCCCACCCTATGAAACTCTCTTTGGCAACGACCATGTGTTTGGCCAGTCTCAGGTGATGGGTGATATTGCCGGATTCTACAAGGCCTTTGGCGTTGAGCTCTCGAGGGACATTCACGAGCGGCTCGACCATTTGAGCGTCGAGTTCGAGTTTATGCATTTCCTCGCTTACAAGGAATCCTACGCCCGCTGCCACGATGGGGCTGATAAGACACAAATCGTCGTCGATGCGCAGAAAAAGTTTGTCAAAGAACACATCGGCCGATGGGTTCCTTTGTTTGCCCGGATGTTGGCAAAAAAGGCCGATTCTGGCTTCTTCAAGCTTCTGGCGGAGATGTCTTCCGACTGGATTGATTTTGAGGCTGCATTCCTCGGAGTCAACCCCCAGCCTTACTCCGAGGCCGAATATCGGCCGGCCACATTCAGCGCCCCAGAGGGGCAAACCTATGAGTGTGGCGCTCAGGATCAAGGAAACGAACTTAGCATCTTGCTAGACGAAGTGGGTGCACAGTCATTCATGGACCGCAAAGAAAAGGAGAAGGAGGGATCTGGCCCAGTCGGGAATGCCTGAGCTGGAAGCCCAGGGCTGGGTGTTCACGGGCTTGATGGCTGTTTTGTTAGGGTGATCCGCGGCAGTACTTAATTCATTAATCTTCTTTTAAGAGGAGGGTTAGTTCATATGAGAGTGATGCAGACACGCAACAGAAAGGTGGTGTTCAGCATTCTTCTCTCGGCGTTGGTGGTCGGCGTGCTCCTGACAATTGGTCAGGTACCCCTGGCCGTCAGCCAACCCGTCACCATTCCGGTGAAGGCGATCAAAGGGCCGATCCCGATGGATGGCGCCAATCCTGTATGGGAAGGTGTCGCAGGCATCGTCGTGCCCCTCAGCGGTCAGACCATTACGACCCCGATGCATCCCAACATCTCAGTCAAAGCCGTCTTTGTGAAGGCGGTGTCGAATGGTAAGGAGCTCGGGTTCCGGCTGGACTGGTCGGACCAGACGAAGAACGACACGACGATCGGGCCGCAGGACTTTCGCGATCAGGCGGCGCTCCAGTTCCCGGTCAACA
>CAZNBG010000535.1:0-2287 GCA_964570915.1 uncultured Nitrospira sp.
TCACGATCGAGCCTTCCAGCACATAAACAAACGCATGTGCATTGTGGCGATGTATAGGGTCCGAACTGCCTGGCGGGGCCCTGCTACTCCTCCGAGAGAGTGCCATGCTCGGTGACAGTCACGCGCCGAACTGGCCGCAGAGGAGCGCTGAGATGATAGCGGGCGTGGCGCCGTTCACCCTCGCGAACCAACGCGCCTTTGGCAACCAGATCCGCCAGGTCCCGTGTGGTCGTCGCTGGTGACGCCCCGGTGATGCTGCTGTATTTTCCAGCTCTAAGCCCGCCTCGGAACCCATCCGGCCCTTCGCGAAACATGCGTAGGAGCGCCTTTTCCTGTCGTTCATTGAGCTGCCCTTTCAGCCGATCCAGCATCTTGGTTTTGTCGATCAGGAATTCCACCGTTGCAATTGTCCGACGCTGCGCTTCGATAGCGACACCCGCAAACCACATCAGCCAGTTGGTGATCTCGTATTGCTTGTTCGACGCTTCGAGCACCTCATAGTAATTCTTATGGCGAGCAAGAATCGTCGCCGCGAGCGCCGTGAGCGTGGACTGGCCGAGGCTCTGCGCCAGAGCTTTCTCCGCGATAGCACGTCCGATACGCCCGTTGCCGTCCTCAAACGGATGGACGCTTTCAAAATAAAGGTGAGCAATTCCGGCTCTCGTTAGCGCCGGCAGCGGCTCGTCGCGGCCAGGTGCAGTTCGATTGAACCACGCGATGAATCGCTCCATTTCCGATGGCACGCGCGATGACGGCGGCGCTTCGAAATGAACCTTGGGTTCATGAATGGCACCGGAAACCACTTGCATGGGTTCCGCGCCGATTCGGTAGCGCCCGACATCCCTCAGATTGCGGCTGCCGCTCATCACCATTCGATGCCAGCGGAACAGCATTTCCTCGGAGAGCGGCTGGGCAAAGGACCGGTACAGGTCAACCATCATCTCCGCGATGCCTCGCTCCGCAGGCCTGACGTGCCGTTCATCTGTGGCAAGGCCTAGTTGCTTGCGGAGTGAGGACTGCACGCTTGCCCGATCCAGAATTTCACCTTCGATTTCGGAAGTCGTAACCGCTTCCGTGCTCATCGCCTCAATCGTGAGCTGATCGCGCTCTTCTTTCCCCAGGTGACGAACGGTGCCGACGAACACACCTCCGCTGACGAGAAACTGCTTCTCGGGAGCCTCCAGGGGTGCGCGGTCCCACCGAAAATTGGGCCAATCCTGCTTTTGCCAGTTCCAAGTCATGAGTGAGCGATAGGCAATCGTTCTATCGCTCACAGTATGCCATATTTTGAGCGATAGCCTCAAAATCTGTCACGCTGATTTCACCGCGAATTCCGCATCGACGATCTATTTTCCGCACGAAAATGGAGCGGGTCTCTGAGGCTTTGCAATTCTCGGTAATAGTAAAGTGAAGTAGGGCGTTTTCCGTTGAACTTTAGGTTTCTCAGCAACTCCATCTCTTCCTTCGTAGCAGTCCCGCTGAGGGAACTATCATTGAGGAATTCTTTAAACCCCGGCTCAACCTCTGGTTGGCCAGGTCCCGTTTCAACAAACTCAAATCTCCTAGGATCCCCCGAGGCTATTCTTCGATTTAACACAATTTCCATACCAAACGTCGTTAGATCGACGTCCCAGGATTCAATCAGTGGATCCAGGAAGGAAGCACAGTTTCCAGGTGACAAGCTGAAAGCATCGGTGTCGAGGAACTCAAGGAGGGTAACGCGCATTTGTTCATAGGTTCGGTCAGCCAGTCGAGCCACCAAGTGGAGCCAGTTTTCACTGTTCAATTCTTCTTTGACGACCTTCTTGATCACGTCCAAAAGCTTTTGTGTGACGAGGCGTTCGAGTTCGCCGAAGGGCTGCTTCTCAAAAATCGCTCGTACCTGTTTTTCTTTGTCGGGTGCGCACTTACGGAGAATCAATTCTCGAATTTCTCTAAACATGGGCGCGGGCGGTCCCACCAAGTCTCTTTTCACTTCTTCTCTACGCTGGAGTTCGGCCAGTTTCGAAAGCCTATCGCCCGGAAGCTTCAAAAACTTCGCCATTTTCTCGTAGATATCTGTTCGGTCAGGCGCCGGGGGCAGTTTCTTCCGGGTCAAAAGCTGGGAAATATAGGACTCCGTGACCTCGGCGGCAGTCGCTAGATCTTTCTGCTCAAGCCCCAATTCTTCCAGCCGCCGTCTAATCACAAGGCAAACGTCCACGATACCCTCCACGTGACTTAACTCGACAGATTAACCCGAGAAATAATCTCAGATTTCACTTGACACGTCAAGTGAATTAACTTA
>CAZNBG010000536.1:0-2282 GCA_964570915.1 uncultured Nitrospira sp.
TTTGACGGCGTCCAGACTCTTGGTCTCGTTGAAATCCGCGGCCCAAGCTGCGCTGCTCAGTGCTGGGGGACCTTCGGCGCGAAACTGATCCGGAGTCAGGATTGCGAATGGTCGCATCTCAGCAATCCACGGAGTTTGGGCAGCAGCAAACGCTGGTGGCGTCGGTTGCCAGGCACCGGGGCCGATCCCCGGCGTGTAAGTTGTATTTGCGTTTCTGCCATCGCCTGCGCGCAAGGCGAGAAAAAGAGCCGCAACTTCCTCGCCGACAGCAATACCGTGAGTCTTGGCGGGAGCGTCAGGGATCGTAGCTAGCGAGGCCGCGTATTGCGTATCAAGGAATGCTTGCTGAGTGGGCAATAAGCTCTTGAGAACATTGTAGGCTGCTGCTACCGCCGCTGCCTCGGTAGAGGCATCTGATGGAACGCTGGAAGGCTTCACCGCATAGACGTTGAAACGCCCATCTATCGCATTCACCGCATCGTAGATCGCAGCGTGCATATACGTGAGATCGATCACGGATGCCGCGGGCGGTTTTCCCGCATTTGTGACAGCGGCAGCGATTCCTATCGCGTTCCAGTCAGTCACCTTGTCGGCCCTGGCGCTAACTGGCGATAACAAAAAGCAGAACGCGAGCATTAATGCTACCTCGCGCAACCATGTCTTTCTGGCAGTCACTGTGGTTGCTATTCTTTCAATGATTGTTTCGTAAAGCATATGACCTCCTTTATGGTCTCTATGAGGAAACAAGTTGATGCAGACGAGTGGTAAGAGCAGTTTGCTAGTCAAAATGGCTCCGAACTAATGGCTGTTACCGACCACCGACTGGTGATCAGCACGTGTTATTGCTCTCTAGGAGCCCGTGAATGTGAACTCCTGCGAGATTGTGCCGTTGGGGTTTCGCACTTGCAGCGTGTCGCCGGGTTTGATTCTCTTTCCCGCCTTCTTGCCGATCAATGTGGTCTTTGGGTTCGCATCGTCGTTTCTGGTTTTCTGCTCCTCGCTGTTAAGCAGTATTACTGCGCCGGGATCAAAATTTTCACCGACGACGAACAGTTTCTTGCCCGTTAACGAAGCGCTGGTGATCCTGACTGGGAGTCCCGCCTGAATTACGGTGAAGGCACGCGCGGCAATGGTGAGCGTGCCAGTCCGAGGAGCTGTGCTGCTGTTTGCCTCCACCGAGAAGCTCACTGATCCGTTTCCGCTGCTGCCGCCAGAGGTGATCCCAATCCAATCGGCGTTGCTATAGGCTATCCACCTGCATTCGCCGCCCGCTGTAACACTGACGCTGCCGGTCCCAGCACCGGAGTCAAATGATAGGCTGGTGGGCGAAATCGATTCGCTGCAAGGCGTGTTGGTGGTATTGATCTTGGCGGTAAACGATCTGGAGCTCCCGGAACCTGGCTGAAAGGCTCCTGGCGTAGTAGGAAAATCGGTTGACGTGGTATGTCCCGTCACATAGGCACTGCCAGCGGAGTCTACGGCAATACCACTAACGAAGTCGTTGCCGCTTCCACCGAGGTAGGTGGAAAAGACCAGGGACGCGCCAGTGGCATTCAACTTCGCGACGACGGCATCCCGGCAACGATAGGGATGAGACGCTTGGCCGCAGGTGCCGCCGCTGTAAATGGCTTGGAACGCGCCGGAGGTGGTGGGAAAGTTGGTGGAATCGGTATCGCCCGTCAGGTAAGCATTACCGGCCGAATCTACGACAACGCCAAGGATGGAGTCGTCGCCGCTGCCACCAAGGTACGTAGAATAGACCAGCGCTGTGCCTGAAGGGTTCAACTTCGCGACGAACGCATCCCGGCAAGGATAGAAATGAGGCGCTTCTCCGCAGGTACCGCCTTTGTGAGTGGTTTGGAAGGCGCCCGGCGTGATAGGAAAGTCGGTCGAATCGGTCTAGCCCGTCAGATAAGCATTACCGGCTGAATCTATGGCAGCGCCAACGATGGAGTCGTCGCCGCTGCCACCGAGGTAGGTGGAATAGATGAGCTTCGTTCCAGTGGCGTTCAACTTCGCGATGACGGCATCCTGGCCGCCTTTGTGGGTCGGTTGGAAGGCTCTTGGAGTGGTGGGGAAGCCACAGGTCCCCGAACCGCAGACTCCTATGATGTATGCATTACCAGCCGAGTCCGCGACAATGTCGCCATCGGTGGGCAGGTAGGTGTTGTAAATAAGTGAGCCATCGGCGCTCAACTTCAGCAAGAAGATATCGTAATTGTTGCCATTTGCACTGGGGTTAGGTTGGAAGGCACCCCCCGTGATGCCGACGCTGCCAAGCG
>CAZNBG010000537.1:0-2279 GCA_964570915.1 uncultured Nitrospira sp.
GGGAGCACGTGCACATCGTTTTGCTGGAGAATCTGTTTCATCGGAGCAATGAAACGGTGGCCGACCGTTCCGGAGAGGTGTGTGAGTCTGGCGTCCGATGCGTCGCTGAGGAATACGGTTGACAGCAACTGGACGAACGTTGCGGCGGAGAGACGCGCCAGCGTGTTGCCGGTTAACCATTGAGCGAGCGGGTCCCAGACCCGTTCTCGTGCTTCGGGACTCTGCCCGGTCGCCGTCAACCACTCGTCTGCGGTCCGATTCTCCAAATCTGCCGGGAGGGTGTGTGCTTGTTCCCAAATCTGCTCGACGTGCGAGAAGAGTCTCCACCGATCCTGCCAGGCAAGGCCGTGGAAGCTGAAGAGACTCATCATCCACTGGAAGGCTCCGGGAAGACGGGCGGACTGATAGGGGACAATTCGCCCATTCGGCAGGCGAAATTCGAGTGGAATGGTGCGGTCTGCCTCCGAACGGCGCTCCATCTCCAGTGCGTCAAGAATCCGCCGGGTTTCCCGGTGGCATCCAAGCAGAATCGGCGCGGCTTCGGACGCATTGGTCCGGAATCCATCGAGCCAGTCCGGATGATCGAGCAGCGTCACGTGAGAGCCCTGTCGATGTAGATGGTACGCCGTGGTGAGACCGGCCAGGCCTGCGCCGAGAATGAGCACCGTGTGTGAAGATGGCGCGGTCACGAGAATCGTGAACGGAACCAAACTCGTAAGGCGATGACCAGCCGCTGGGTGGTGGTGAGACTGATCCGCGGTCCGAAGACCTGATAATTCGACTGTTCGAGGTGTTCCAAAATCCGGCTATAAATGCCGCGCATGATTTCCGCAACCGTCAGTGCCCGGCGTTCGGACGGGGACAGTCCCATCAAGGCCGCATCGGCTCTTTTATAGTAGTGATGCGCTCGGGAGGCCTCATACTCCATCAATGCCCGGAATTCAGGAGAATCGCCTCGATTCAGCATGCTTTTTTCAGGATAGTTCCACTTCCGCAAGTCTTCCAACGGGAGATAGATCCGGCCGTCGGCGGCATCGGTGCCGACATCACGGAGAATATTAGTCATTTGAAAGGCCATGCCGAGCGCGACCGCGTAATCTTGCGCGCGCGCGGACGTGACGCCAAAGATATGCAAACAAATGAGCCCCACGACGGAGGCGACACGATAACAATAGAGAGACAACTCGTCGAACGTGACATAACGATTGTTGAACAGATCCATCTCGACGCCTTTGACCAACTCTTCAAAGTACGCCTTGGGAATCCCCATGGTGTTCACATGATGGGCCAGGCTGACCATGATCGGGTCGGTGGGGGTGCCCGAGTACACGGCGTCAAGCTCGCTTCGCCAATGCTTCAGTTCTTCTTTCGGGTTGCTGCCCGCGGTCGGTTCATCGACCGCGCTGTCGACGGCCTTGCAAAAGGCATAGACCGTGTACATGGCCTCCCGTTTCGCTTTGGGAAGGAACAGAAACGAATAGAAAAAGTTGCTGCCGCTTTTCTTCGTGTAGGCCGTGCAATAGGCTTGAGCTTCTCTGACCGTCATGATGTGCCGCCCCCGGCGAGTGTGTCCGTCTCGAGTTTGATCGCTTTTGCTCCGTCGATTGGAAGATGAGGATCTGGGTGCAGAAGCGCGGCGAGCAGTTCCACACCATCCACGAGTCGAGGGCCGGGGCGGCTGAAGTACGATGCCGCATCGACGACATACAGATTCGGCCAGAGGTCACAGGCACGTCGCCATGCGTCTCGAGGTTGCCCTGCCTGCCTGAGTTCGCTGACGGTACGATCGACAGAGTAGCCGCAAGGCATCACGATGAGCACGTCGGCGTGCGCGTCTTCCACCGCGCGCCAGGTGGTCTGGTATGAGGGAACGTCCTTGGATCCAAGGACATTGCAGCCACCGGCCAAGTCGACCATCTCCGGAACCCAATGACCTGCGACGTACAGTGGATCCAACCATTCCAGACATACCACGCGGGGACGCGAGCGAGTCACAGTCGTCTGTCCCTGCACGCGGGTCAATCGCTGACGAAGGCTGTTGGCAAGCGCCAATCCCTTGGCGGGGCAGTCTGCGGCTTCGGCGATCCGTTCAATGTCATGGATCATCTCTTCCAACGTCGTCGGGCCCAGTGCTAGCACCTGAGGTCGGTGTTGGAGCGACTGAATGGCGTGTGTGAGTTGGTCGGGTGTCACGGCGCAGACGTGACAAAGGTCTTGTGTGAGAATGAGGTCGGGCTGGGCCAGGTGGAAAGCCCCCTCGTTCAGTCGGTAGAGAGGGC
>CAZNBG010000538.1:0-2265 GCA_964570915.1 uncultured Nitrospira sp.
GACATGCAACCGAAGAGCTTACTAGTGACTGGAACAACCGCTGATACATGGACATCGCCACTATTCTGGGAATTGTGCTTGCGCTGGGGTCCATCGCCGGAGGCCAGGCGTTGGAAGGTGGACACCTGGGTTCTATTCTTCAGCTGACGGCCTTCATCATCGTCATCGGTGGGACCCTCGGCGCCTGTTGTGTGCAAAATCCGATGCCGGTGCTTCTCAAGGCGGTGGGGGCCCTGTCACTCGCGCTGGCCGGACCGCGCCAGGACAACAAGGGTACGATTAAACTGATCCTTGATCTTGCCAACGTGTCACGGAAGCAAGGGCTGCTGGCCCTCGAAGGCAAGCTCAAGGAGATCAAAGATCCGTTCATGCGGAAAGGCGTGCAGCTGATCGTCGATGGCACCGATCCCAAAGCAGTCCACGAGATCCTCGAAATAGAAGTTGAAAAGCATGAGGAGCAGGGGATGTTGGCGGCCAAGGTCTGGGATGCAGCCGGAGGGTATGCTCCGACGGTCGGGATCCTCGGCGCCGTTCTCGGATTGATTCACGTCATGGAGAATCTAGCCGACCCGTCGAAGTTGGGCAGCGGCATCGCCGTGGCGTTTGTTGCCACCGTATACGGAGTCGGGGCGGCCAACCTGCTTTTCTTGCCCCTTGCCAATAAGATCAAGATGAAGCTGAAGGAGGAAGCGAGTGCGCGGACCCTGACCATCATGGGACTTGTGGGGCTTGCACACGGGGAAAACCCACGACTGTTACAAGAAAAACTCGAGGGGTTCCTGCCTCCTGCCGAACGCACGAAAGAGGCGAAGAAATGAGATGCGACGCGCCACTCGTCAACCGTGACTCTTCGTGCAGATACACCCCTACGGTTGACGGTTGACGCATCACGGTTGACGGCATCCTCATGGCGAAACACAAGCACGAAGAACACGAGAATCACGAGCGGTGGCTGGTGTCCTATGCGGACTTCATCACACTGTTGTTCGCATTTTTCGTCGTGATGTATTCAATCTCGTCTGTCAACGAAGGAAGGTATCGGACGGTGAGCGAATCGATCAAAGCCGCGCTGAATCCACTCTCTAACCATTCAGGCGAGAACCGGATCATCAATGTCGGCGAGGCCAAATCGGTCCAGAAGGGGCGGAATCCATCCGACGCGAAGCTGGCCGTCCTTCGACGCGTCAGCCAGCAGATCCAGACCATCAGCGACCAGCCAATGAAGGACCTGGTGGCGCTAGTCACCGTCATCCAGAAAATCAATGGGGATATCGTCATCACAATTCCAGACCGGCTGCTGTTCAATAGCGGAGAAGCGACTATCCGGACCGAAGCGCTGCCGTTTCTCAAAGGATTAGGCGGCGTCATCATGGAATTGAACCGGCATGCTCGGGTCGAGGGACATACGGATAACGTGCCCATCCGGACGGCACAATTTCCTTCCAATTGGGAATTGTCTTCCGCCAGGTCGGTGATGGTTGTGCGAGTGCTGTCGGAGCTCTACGGAGTGCCCGCGGATCACTTGGCGGCCGTTGGACATGCCGATACGAGACCCGTCACGAAGAATCTAGACCCGGAACAGAGAGCCAAGAATCGCCGGGTAGAGGTCGTCATTCTTGAGCAGGCCCCGCCGGCTCCGATTCTCCTTACCGGTGATGATGTAGGGCGGGCCACGCACGCGTTGGACGAGACCGCGCAAGACCCGGTCCAACTTGTTCCGGCGCTGCCGGGCGAAGGGCCGCTGCCGTCGCCGTAGGCCGTGCGGAGGATTCAGGGGGCGTCTCTCAAGTCTTCATGCAAGAAAGCCGAAGCATTATGCAGTAACTCAGGCAGAGAGGTCTTTCAGCCGATGACGCCGCAACCGTCCGTATCTGGGACACCCCATTCCGACAATCCAAAATCCAGACATCTCGTGCCGTCCGGTGATCTCACTGTGTTCGAGGCCGCGGAGTTCAAGGAGTCCTTGGTCAAACTGTTTGCGAACGAGGGCCTCGTGTCCATGGACTTGAGCGGCGTCGCCCGAGTAGATACGGCGGGTATTCAGTTGATGCTGGCGGCTCGGAAGCAAGGACGCATGGTGGTGATGGGCATTCCCCAGGACCTCCAGGCCAAATTGACGCAACTCGGATTCACGGATCCACTCAGTGAGGAGTGGTTGCCCGCCACTAGGTTGCGATAGGGAGTATCGCCGGACCCAACAAGGGCTGAAAACAGGGGGGAGGGGAAGGAACTAACGAAACGCGCGACACACGCCCACAGTGTTCC
>CAZNBG010000539.1:0-2260 GCA_964570915.1 uncultured Nitrospira sp.
GGGCGACCTATCACGAATCCCGAATCCCTTATCCCGCATCTACCACTCCCGCATGTAGCCCGCTGTCCATCCGCCATCTACCGCCAACACGGCTCCGTTAATGTAGCTTGCCTCGGGCGCGACTAAGAAGAGCACTGCGTAGGCGATTTCTTCCGGCCGGGCTGGTCGACCCAATGGGATATGGGAGATCAGGTCGGCCGCCTTTTCCTGAAATGTGCCCTCGGGACCATAAAACAACGATTCGGTAGCTCGGGTGAGAGTTGAGCCAGGTGCGACTGCATTGACGAGAATGCCACTGGGCCCCAACTCCAACGCCATTGAACGAGTCAGATTTGCCACTGCAGCTTTGGCTGCGACGAATCCGCTTTGCAGACGAAGAGGTACCAAACCGGCAACCGAGCTTATGTTGACGATGCGTCCCCCTGGGTTCTTAAGCATGGCTGGTACTACGACACGGCTGGTTGCGAAGACGCCGGTCAGGTCCACTGCCAAAATGCGTTGCCAGTCGTCGAGTGAATATTCATGAATCGGCAGCCGGTCACGGACAGTGTTAATGCCCGCATTATTGACGAGGATGTTAATTCTGCTGAGGTGACGCAATGCTTTATCGATGACCTGCTCCATCTGGGCGACATCCGAGACATCGCCTGGCACGGCTAGGCACCGGGCACCCTTCGCCACCATCTCTTGTGTCGTTCGTTCACAGGCATCGGCATCGATGTCGACAACCGCCACTTGGGCGCCGTTCTCCAGCAGTATTTCGACGATGGCGCGTCCAATGCCCTGGGCACCACCTGTCACAATGGCGACTTGTCCGTCCAGATTGACTTTCATGGCCCCTGCAGGATACACACCTCGACACAGAGGCAGCAAAGTGATGGACTCATTGAGCCGCCTCGCCTGTAGAGACGGTGAGAGCCACTCTGACCTCGGGGATCGAATAGGGAGAGCCAGTCTTCATTTCGGGTAACAAGGCAGTTGACGCCAATCGACTCTCAAGTTTTTGAGATCTGGCTTCGGCGGAAGCTTCGATCGGGATTCGAAATTGCGATTCGCCTTCGGGAACCGTTATTTCGGCAGAAGAAAGCTGCGCCGGAAGACCTTCGAGTTTTATTCTTACGGGAGCCGTAAAACCGGGCTCGCGCTCGACTCGTCCGGCCAATTCTAACTTCCCCCCAGGAGCCAGATTCAGTTTTTGTGAAGTGAGGTTGATACCGTAAAGGGGAACAATCTCTACGGAGACCGCCGGGGCAGTCACCACCCGCTCTGGCTTGTCATCCCGAGTGATCGTGCCATCAAGTAAGAGGTCAAACGTTGTGGTCGGCGTAGCCAGTGTCGTCTTGATGAAAACTGCTCCCTGATCTGGCGACTGAGCCTCCTCAGGGGCTTTCACGAAGTTGATCTGCCGGATGTTACCGATGGGGCGTCGATCCACTTTAATGGGCGATGTAGCCGAGGAGGATCGTACCAGTTTCCATCCAAGTCTAAACTCTGAACCTTGAGTCAGCCTGACATGCGTGGTCGAGACTTCGAGGCTCAACGGTGCTGAACGGGCGATTGAGGCTGGCAGCTCCGGGCCCAGCCATGGCGCCGTGAAAGGTCGCTGCTTCAATCCCGCGACCCTTACGGTCATGCCGGCGGCTCCAGCCTGCTCGCGAAGGGACCGTCCCCCGGAAGATGATTCTCCCCAAACCGATAGAAAAAGAACGCGAGGTTTCGCCCCTGGCTTGGCACTCAACGTGAAATAATTTGGAAGATCGGACCTTTCGGTTCCAGGAGGTTCGCTGGGTACATTGCCTCCGCTCAAGACCAAGTCCTCGGGCAAGTCCGGAATGGAAATTCGAACCGGACCGTCATATCCACGGCGGCGTAACCTGAACCCGACGGCCGCAGCGCTGTTCGAGGGAACGTTGACCAGAGCATCAAGGAGATCAACGCCAAACCCAGGAGAATCTCGAATAGCTTGGAGCCGGTAGGCGTGACCGGGGCCTCCTCGCCCCAACAGGTCCTCCACTTGCAGGGTGATCTCCTTGACCTTCTCTGGAACAGTAAGTGCTAGCTAGGGATCGACCGGCGTTTTGTCGTCGGAGAGTGCCAGGAGTTTGTTATTTGCTGCGTCGTAAATTGAGAGCAGCCCTAGTAGCTGTGAAGTTCCGAGGGTGGCGGCCTCGATTTCGAAATTCCAGCGTTGGCCTGGTGCGACCTGCAGCCGGTAGCGGTCCACCTCTCCCGGCCGGCTGATCCGGCCATTGATCACCGT
>CAZNBG010000540.1:0-2241 GCA_964570915.1 uncultured Nitrospira sp.
GCCGCAGGGAAGGTTAGGATGAAGATTGACCCAGCCTAACTGTCGCATCAGGCGATTCGCGAAAAGCGCCGAACACAGAGCGCGATCGGCAATCCGATAAGCAAGGGATGTCCGATCGGGCCGGTGAGATAAGTCGCGAGGTTATAACGCACATGACCTATGGCGGAGAGCGGAATAAACACTCGATACATGAACAGAAAGACCAGTTCGCCATAGATCAATCCGGAGATCACGGGAGAAACCGCCAATGGCATATCGATCAGGGTAATAAGCGCCTGCTTGCCGAGGAATTCGAACTTGGCAATAGCCCAAGCGGCCGCCACCCCGAACACGGCGTTCAGCGGCACCGCCACAGCCGCGACCAGGAGGGTCAAACGAATAGCTGCAAGGGCATCCTCATTGAGAAACGAATCAAAGTAACCGGAGATCCCGTGTTTCAACGCCTCGGTAAAGATGGTGACAATGGGAACGAAGAGGAAAAGCGTCAAATAGAGGAAGGCAGCGGCAATCAACAACCTACGGACGAGGGAGCTCTCGGTTGTGAGCGAATCTTTCCACTGCAGATCCTTGTCGGCGGCAGTCGTGACAGAGTTCATAGGTTCCTATTGATTCATGTGGCGGGTGCTGCTCCACCACTGAAGGAGGTTGATCGCCAAGGCCAGGACAAACGATGCCACAAGCATCACCACGCCCAGCGCCGTGGCTCCCGAATAATTGTATTGTTCCAACTTGGTCATGATCAGCAGCGGAGTGATCTCCGATTTAAGCGGCATATTGCCCGCAATGAAAATGACCGATCCATATTCCCCGACGGCGCGCGCGAATGCCATCGCAATCCCGGTCAGGAGGGCCGGCCAGAGCTCGGGCACGATCACCGCGCGAAACGTTTGCCATCGATTGGCCCCAAGCGTGGTGGCGGCCTCTTCAACTTCTTTGTCCAAATCCTGCAGCACCGGCTGCACCGTACGAACGACGAAAGGCAACCCGATGAACGTCAGCGCGACAAGGACACCCAGCGGAGTGAAGGCCACCTTGATGCCCAGCGGGTCGAGATAGCGTCCGATCCATCCATTCGGCGCATAGATCGCAGTCAGCGTAATACCGGCAACCGCTGTCGGCAGGGCAAAGGGAAGATCGACGAGCGCATCGACGAGCGCACGGCCTGGGAAACGGTAGCGGACCAACACCCACGCGATGATCGATCCAAAAACGCCGTTGATGAACGCTCCAACCAACGCAGCGCCAAATGTCAGTTGGTAGGAGGCGACCGCCCGTGGATTGGTGACGATGTCCCAAAACTGCTCCCACGACAAGGTACTGGTCTTCACAAAGAGTCCGCTCAGTGGAATCAATACGATGAGACTGAAATAAAAAAGCGCAAACCCCAGCGTCAGACCGAATCCGGGAAGCACGCTGGGCTGTTTCAATAGAAGATTCATTCGGTCCTTATCCGTGTGACACTGTGTGCTGGATTCGCCAAGCCTTCCTTGATATCGCCCACTCAATCATCATGATTTGCCACGATCTGACGACGAATTTGGTGCGTTACCGAGAAGTCTCCGTCCATCCGAACCCTGTAACGCAACGCGGCCTGAGCCAGCAGGCGTGTCGAGTCCACTAGCGGAAGAACCGATTGTGCTTCACAGAGGAGCAGCGGCAGTTCCGTGCATCCGAGAATGACCGCTTCCGCTCCCTCATCCGCTATCTCTGAGATCACCTTCTGGAGGAACAGACGAGATTCGCTTGTGAACTGGCCCGCAAGCAGTTCGCTTCGAATAACTTGTTGAATTCGAATTCGGTCATCCACCCTGGGAATCACGACATCGATGTGTGCCCGTCCTAGCCTCTGTGAATAGACGGTTCCTTCCATCACCGTCTGTGTACCAAGCACCCCAACTCGCCGCCACCGACGTTCCACCACTTCCGTTACCACGGGTTTGGCGATATGCAACCATGGGACCGGAGACTCAACCAGGTCAAAGGCCTTGTGCAAGGTATTGTTCGGACAGATGATGAAGTCGGCACCGCTCTGGGCAAGTTTGGATGCCGAGTGAGACATGAGAGCGGCCACCTCTCCCCAGTCGTCCCGGTCGATCGCATCGAGGTACCAACGAAGTGGGAACGAATGGAGCGTGATCTCCGGGTGCTCATTTCGATGCCCCAGGACATTCTCTGCTTCCAGACACAAGGTCCGGTAGCAGAGCGCCGCGCCCTCCGCCGTGCCGGCAACGATGCCGACGT
>CAZNBG010000541.1:0-2233 GCA_964570915.1 uncultured Nitrospira sp.
TCCTTAATACTTCCTCACTGCAGCCCCACAGAGACCCCAGAGACATCAACCTACATGCCTACCAGCGGAAGCCGATGGCACCCATTCCAGGGACTTCCCCAGATGCACAACCATGGCTGTGGTGGGAGAGTTTGAGTCAGACGATACGGAATACAAAGCAAGACGAAATCGCATGACCCAGGATTCGAGGACGTTACTGCATCCGACTCAATTGTGGGAGTTGCTCACGGACACCTTCGTGGCATGGAACAACGACAATGTTCCCCGTCATGGCGCCGCGCTGGCCTACTATTCCATCCTCTCCTTGGTCCCATTGCTCATTATTCTCATCGCGATGATCGGGATCGTATTCGGCCAGGAAGTTGTGCAGAGCTATATTCTCGAGCAGATCGGATACTTGGTGGGTCCGCAAAGTTCGGAGGCCATCAAGGACATGCTTCAACGAGCGCGGGAGCCTTCCACAGGGGTCTTCGCGACTGTACTGGCGACCGGGACGTTAGTGTTTGCCGCCTCGGGGGTCTTTGCACAACTCCAAGATTCGTTGAACTCAATCTGGGGAGTGGTGCCCAAAGAAGGGCGAGGTCTGTGGGCAATGATTCAGGATCGCTTCATGTCTGTCGCGACCGTCCTGGGCACCGGCTTTTTGCTCCTCGTCTCGCTCGCTCTCAGCGCCACCTTGGCAGCGGTTGGGAAATGGTTTGCAGGCTGGCTTCCAGCTCCGGAGGTGGTGTTGCAAGTCTTGGATGTCTGCATTTCGTTCATAATGATCACCGGATTATTTGCCATGATATTCAAGGTGCTTCCCGATGCGCAGGTACCCTGGAAGAGTGTGTGGACGGGTGCCGCACTTACCGCGCTGCTCTTTACGATTGGGAAATTCATGATCGGATTTTATCTGGGTAAGAGTGATGTGGGCTCTGCGTATGGAACGGCCGGCTCTCTCGTCATCGTGCTCATCTGGGTGTACTATTCATCGCAGATCTTGCTGTTTGGCGCAGAATTTACGCAAGTGTATACCAATAGAATCGGCGCACGCATTATGCCCTCTGAGCATGCAGTGGTTGCAGATCCGCAAAAAGCTGATGACACCGTGGTCTTCAGGCCATCGCTCCGCGGTCGAGATACTACTAAGCAAACAGACAATAGGATCGCGAGAGACGTCGCGAGGTCATCGGGTCATCCACCACATTCAGATGAACGGCTTCCCTGGTGGGTGGGAGTACTGTTGATTGGCGTATCAGTGTTTCGATCCTCGCGCCGAGCAACAAAGTCACGCTGATGGCCCCTTATCCGACTAGACCTGAAGCGGAAAGGGTCGCATTGAAAACCGCGCTCGACGAGATCGATCTTTGTGGACCATTCGTCGGTCTGATTAGCTACCCGGTCCGTTACCAACCCACGCGCTAGGCGACCAAAGGAGAGAGTGAGGAGCAACGACCATGGAATGCGGATTGGAGGTGCGGTTCCATCAACTCTTTACTAATAATGGTTTCTGTTGTGCCTTGACTGTCGTCCTTCGCCTTTGAGAAATAACATCATTGTATCTATGCTTGGGCCTAGTTCATCCCAACTATACTCATCTTGACCCTGCTCTTTGAATGGCACCAAAGCCGGAGTTTCTATATTGGCAAAAGACAAAGGAGGTGATTGTGACCGCCTTGGAATCACGTGAGCCTCACATTCGGTGAGTTCCAAAAGTCATATTTGCAACCCCGTGTGAGAGACTCACTTGGATCGTAATTCATCGAAGACGATAATCATCTCTGTGAAACAAAGGCCTTTGACTGAGGATCGTCATGAAGTTTTCGTCTTTTATCCTTTCTGCTGTGACAGCAATGCTCATGGGATGTGCCCTTGAACAAGAAATATCGCGCACTCCTCGGACAGCGGTCGAGCAGGTACTGTTAACTCAGGCCATTGAGCAAGCCCTGAAGAACCTGTCAATTCGACTCCCCGAAGGTGCCAATATCGATGTGGAAGCGACTGGGCTCGATAGTGCTCAGTCACGGTCTCGCATGACGAACAATGAGACGGGCGTGATTGATCGTCCATCGCGCGACATTCTATACATTAGAGATGCCGTAGCCGCGGAGTTGGGCCACCAAGGATATCGTGTCTCCGCGCATGACATTGCGCCGTACACGGTTCGTGTCATGGCCGAATCGTTCGGAACCATGCAAGGCATGACATTCGTAGGCATGCCGCCGGTTCAGAGCGTCTTGATTCCCTTCTC
>CAZNBG010000542.1:0-2232 GCA_964570915.1 uncultured Nitrospira sp.
AAATCCCGGGCAGCTTTTTGATCGAGAAAGCCACTGAGATAGCCCCTGTCACAACCGAACATCACAAACCACCCGACCGACGCATCGGCAGCCGACAACTCTTCGACGATACGAAGCTGACTGATCGGATCGATCTCCGCCCCACCCCAGGCGCGCGGCATGGTCATGCGGAAGACCCCTGCCTTCTTGAGTGCCTCGACAAGCCGCAACGGTAATCGTCGTTCACGTTCGATTTCCTCGCGGCTTTCGACGATAAGCGGGACCAACGCTTTGGCCGCAGCAAGAATCGAGTCAGCATCGTTCGGGCGGCTATCGGCGTCGCTATACATTCTTCCTTCTGTGTACGGCATTCGGATCCCTCCGTTTCCGTCCTGTCTTACCCCCAAGATATAAGCAAGTCGCGCGGATGCTGTCAAAGGCGAATCACATTCCGAGAGGTACATGTGGCTTCCGCTCGTCCTTTGACAATGCTAGAGAAGAGCACGCGGAACCAACACGCAAAACACAGCAAGTGATATAGTAGACGAAAAGGAGGAATTCATGTCTCAGCCATCCCATCTTCTTAGTGGCTACAAAGTATTGGACTTTACCCAAGTGCTCGCCGGACCGACAGTCACTCGCCTCATGGCGGAAATGGGCGCAGAAATTATCAAGGTCGAATTGATGCCGAATGGCGATATCTCACGGAACTTGCCCTTTATTAAGAACGGACGCAGCGGCTATTACATTCAACAGAACCGCGGCAAGAAAAGCCTATGTATCGACGCACGCAATCCCAAAGGACAAGAGATTCTCAAAGCGCTGATCAAAAAGGTGGACGTGGTCGTTGAAAACTTTTCTCCTGGGACCATTGCTCGCTTGGGATTCGGCTATGATGTCGTGAAAGAACTGAACCCACGGGTCGTGATGTGCTCGGTTTCGGCGCTCGGGCAGACCGGACCACTCGCCAACATACCAGGGTACGATTACATCGGGCAGGCATATGCTGCTGTCACCCACATGATTGGCGACCCCAATGGCGCACCGGCAGTGCCCATGCTCGGCCTCGGCGATGTCAGTACTGGGGTGCATGCCTATGCGGCGATTGCAAGCGCCCTCCTGTACCGCGAACGGACCGGTCAAGGACAGCACTTAGATATCACTTTGTTAGATTCCTATTTTCACTGTCATGAACTCAGCGTCCAACTATACAGTGGCACCAACGGAGCGGTAGAGCCGAAACGGTCGGGCTCGCACCATTATGCTATAAGTCCAGCTGGATTGTTCAAAGGTAAAAAGCAATACTTCTTTATTCTCTGTTTGGACCATCAATGGTCCGTACTGTGTAAAGCGATGGGCAAGCCTGAACTTATCGAGGATCCGCGCTTCGCCAATAATGCAAAACGCGTTGAACATCAGAAAGAGGTGATCCAGGTCATTGAGGGCTGGATGCAAGCCCAATCAAGTGACGACGAAGCGTTGCGACTACTCCACGAAGGACACGTGCCAGCCGCTCCGGTGTTATCAATTCCCGAAGCGGTCAATCATCCGCATCTCAAAGCCCGGCGCACCGTCCGGCGGATCAAAGACAACAAGTTTGGCGAGCTCGATATTCCAGGGATGCCACTGAAATTTTCTCAGTTCCCCGAAGAGTTGCCACTGCAAGCCGCGTCTTTAGGTGAACACAACGAAGAGATCTTGGGTACCTATCTCTCATATACGCCGGAGCAAGTGCGTCAGCTCGAAACCGAAGGGGTATTGAAGCAAGATCCGACGAAGTGAGCAAACTTCAATTGAGCTCCCTCCTTTACTAAAGGAGGGACAAGAACATTCATCAGCAAACGGAGGGAAACACGTGAAGACTAGCCAATTGCAGCGGCACCTTCGGTTGAGCATACAAACTATGCTGATCGCTACTGTCGTTTTCGTTAGCCGTCTAGTCTACAGCGATTCGAACGAGCAGCACATCAGAGCCCTCTTCTTTCCTTACAGTGCGGGGATTCCCACGATCAGTGGGATCACACCAGGCATGACGATCGACAAAACCAATGTCGAGGTAACGAAAGACGTACTTCCAGCCGAAATCCGTGATCGGGTGGCCGCTGGAGATCTCTCCTTCTCTATCCAACCGACAACTGACACCCCGCTTCGTCCTGAATACATCGAAGCCACCATCACGCATGCGGGAAAGGCATCGCTTGGATCATCTGTCCTGCAAAACTATGAGGCTGGATTGCCATTTCCTCTCCTTGA
>CAZNBG010000543.1:0-2212 GCA_964570915.1 uncultured Nitrospira sp.
TATCAAAAGATGGGAGACGCGTTGCAGAAGACCGGTCGCCCGATCGTTTACAGCCTCTGCCAATATGGCCGCCTCGATGTTTGGAAGGGGGGCGCAGACGCCGGCGGCAATCTCTGGCGAACGACCGGAGATATCCGGGATGCGTGGGATTCAATGACGCGGATCGGATTTGGGCAGAACGACCTGGCGCCCTACGCCAAACCGGGACACTGGAACGATCCAGACATGCTCGAGATTGGTAATGGCGCAATGTCCGAAACAGAATACAAAACCCACCTGAGCCTCTGGGCAATTCTCGCCGCCCCCCTGCTCGCCGGAAATGACCTACGCAGTATGACTCCGGAGATACTCGGCATCCTTACGAACCAGGAAGTGATTGCTGTTGATCAGGACAAAGACGGTAAGCAAGGAAAGGCAGCTTGGAAATCTGGTGACCAGGAGATCTGGACGCGTCCGTTAGCTGGTGGCGCATTTGCTTTAGCTGCTTTCAACCGCGGAAAAGATAGTGCGAAGATTACGATTCGTTGGTCGGACTTGGGTATCAGCGGTAAACAGAGGATCAGAGATCTATGGCTACATCAGGATATCCCCTGGCCGGGCAATGAATACTCTGTCGACGTTCCTTCCCACGGCGTCGTAATGTTGCGCGTCGGAAAGTAGATTCAATCATTTCAGATTTCGTGACCGTTCGTGGAGTTTTCGTGTCATCTTCCCGATTCGTACGCTGGCAACGTCATCGATACGAATCTCGAAACCACACGAAGCTCCACGAAACGTCACGAAACGAGCAGGAGCAACGATGAGTCAAACAACTGTAGCGACACAAACTGGTCCTGAACTGAGCGCAAGGGCAATCATCGTTGGACTCATCGTCGCGCTTGTCATCGGTAGCGCTTATCCATATTGCACTCTAAAACTCGGCTTCGGACCGAATCTTTCCGTCGTATCTGCATTCTTTGGATTCATAGCACTAGTCCTAATCCTTCGTGCCGCTAATACAAATCCACGTGAGAACAACGTAGTTCAGACGATGGGAACCAGGGCCGGCCAGACCGCATTCATGTGCGTTCTTCTTGCTGCCTTCGACATGTTGAATCAGAAAGGAGTGCTCAATCCCCCAATTCATCTCGGCAGGGTCCAAATCTTCGCCTGGCTGTGCAGTGCAAGCCTGCTCGGAATTCTGCTCGCCGTACCGATGCGACGACATTACATCGACGAAGAAAACTTGACCTACGCCGATGGCCTCGCAGCAGGTGAAACGATTTCCGTGCTGCACGAAGGTCGCGACGAGGGCGCCTCAGCCGGACCAGTGAAAGCGCTCCGGCTCGGCAGCCTTGCGTCCGCGCTGCTGATGATTGCAACAACCTTCCTGAAACTCTTTCCAGACACCTGGTTTTTGCCCGGCATGCAGCCGATGAACATCGGCTTCAATTGGAGCTTGCTGTCATTCGGATCAGGTTTGCTGGTGGGATGGCGTATTTGCCTCGGGATGGCGATTGGGACAGCCGTAAGCTGGTTCATTCTGCCTTCGTATCTGTTTTCTCACGGCATGATCCCCGACAAGACGTTTCCGCTTACTCTGCGATGGGTAATGTGGCCTGCAACCGGCTTGATGGTCGCGGGTGGATTGATGTCGCTCGCTCTCAAGTGGAATTTGATCGTTAAAACATTTCGCAGCTTGAAAGACAGCCGGATCGATGGACGCGATTTTCCAATGCGTTACGTTGTCGGAGGCTCGATCGTCTTGACTATTGCCATCTGCATCATTCAGTACATCAGCATCGGCATTCCGATCTGGTTGTCATTTATAGCAGTGGTCCTTTCGCTTCCATTGATGCTGGTGGGATTGCGCGTGTTGGGTGAAACCAACTGGGGTCCAATCAGCGCCATGTCTAACATGATGCAGGCGATCTTCGCATTCATATCGCCCGGCAATGTGCCGGTGAACATGTCTTCGAGCGGATTGACGGGAACAATTGCAGTGACTTCGGAAGCGTTGATGCAGGATTTCAAAGCCGGCTACATTCTGGGCGGAACTCCGCGCAACATTCAGATCGTCGAACTGATCGCGGTGGTGCTATCCAGCGTAGTGATGTACTACCCGCTCTACATTCTGCACGTCGGCAATATCAAGAGCGGCGGCACCGGATTCGGCGATCCCAAACTGGCCGCTCCGCAGGCGGGATTGATGGCGGCGCTGGCCCCAGGGGTG
>CAZNBG010000544.1:0-615 GCA_964570915.1 uncultured Nitrospira sp.
ATGCTTTGGAGCGATACCATGACAGCTCACCATGTCCTATCGGGAGCACATTCAATCTCTTGGGGAACACCCTATTCGTTCGCTCACACCGTCACTCCTTCAGTCTGCACGCGATGACCGGCCGTCTCACCGTTTTCCACTGCGCGGTTCACGAAGGGGTAGCTGGATTGGACCGGTTCTCCAACAATCCGATAGTAAAGCAAGGGAATGACGAACAGTGTGAGCACCGTCGACGCGCCGACGCCAAACAAGAGGGATACAGCCAGTCCTTGGAAGATCGGATCGAACACGATCACAATGGCGCCTACCATGAGCGCGGCGGCCGTCAAGAGAATCGGCCGCATCCGGATCACGCCAGCTTTCATCACCGCCTCCAGCAGCGGAACCCCGGTACCCTCCTGTAGCTGGATGAAATCCGTCAACACGATCTCCGAGAAATGCATGCTAGCGATAGCATTCGGTTGATAGCGCATGAGTGCAAGTTGCAGGAATGGTTGGGCGGCGCCCGGGGGCGTATGCAGCAAAACGTCGACGCGCCAGCATTGCTCGCGTGCGTCGAATTCCGGCCGAAAGAGAACGACGAGCTTGGCATTCTTGTCAAAGTTGCGGTGTCGC
>CAZNBG010000544.1:625-2208 GCA_964570915.1 uncultured Nitrospira sp.
ACCACGCCAGCTTTAATCACCGCCTCCACCAGCGGAACACCGGTGCGCTCCTGTAGCTGGATGAAATCCACGAACAAAATCGAGTTCCGGACAATGATGCCGGCGAGCGCGATAAAGCCGATGATCGACGGAGCCGTGAAATACGCGCCTGTCAGCCAATGGCCCGGCAGAATGCCGATCAACGTGAGTGGAATCGGAGCCATGATGATCAGCGGCGTGAGAAATGATTGAAACTGCCCGACGATCAGGAGGTAAATCAGCAACAGCGTAACGGCAAGAGCGATGCCCATGTCGCGGAACGTCTCGTAGGTAATCTGCCATTCACCATCCCATTTCACTGCAAGCTTATCTTCGGACCAGGGCTGGGAGATGTAGTATTGTTCGATCCGATAGCCCTCTGCAGATCGATATTCCTCCAGCTTCTTCCCGACGCCGAGGACTCCATACACAGGACTCTCCGCCTTCTTTGCGCCTGGCCCCCCCACGTCGGCCGTCACATACACCACAGGTTTCTGGTTCTTATGGTAAATCGCGCTGTCTTGAACCGTCTGTTCGACCGTGAGCAGTTCTGAAAGCTCGACGATCCCGCCGTTTTTCGTCTTCAACCCGAGTTCGCCGATATGTTCAAGCCCCGTTCTTTCCGCCAACGGGAGGCGCAGCACGATGTGCACCGGGCTCTTCTCTTGCGGAATATGAACGAGACCGACTTTCATTCCCTCCAACGCCATGCGCACCGTGTTCACAATCTCTTCGGAAGAAATTCCGGCGAGGGCGGCCTTCGCCTGATCGACCGTGAAGACGTACTTCATCTGATCCGCCTCGACGGAATCGTCCACATCGACCACCCCCTGCGTGGACTCGAACATCGTCCGAACCTCGCCGGCTATAGCAAGTTGCCGGCTATAGTCGGGCCCGTAGACCTCCGCCACCAGTACCGATTGCACAGGCGGCCCCGGCGGCACCTCGACAACTTTGACATTCGCGCCATACTGACGTGCGATCTCTTGAATGGAGGGATGCATCCGCTGTGCAATGTCATGGCTCTGAGCCTGCCGTTCTGCCTTGGGTACCAGGTTGATCTGAATATCAGCCTCGTGCGGCATCGACCGCAGAAAATAGTGGCGCATCAGGCCGTTGAAGTTGAAGGGAGAGGCCGTGCCGACATACGCCTGGTAGTTCCGCACCTCGGGAAGGGTTCGGACATAGCGCGTCATAGCCTTGGCCGCCCGGGCGGTTTCTTCCAGGGTCGTCCCTTCCGGCATGTCGATCACCAACTGAATCTCACTCTTGTTGTCGAACGGCAGCATCTTCATCACGACGTGGCGTGTGTAGAACAAGAAGCACGATCCGACAAGCAAGAGAGTAACTAGGCCTAAGAATGGATAGGCCAATGACTTTCTGGTCAGCAGCGGAAAGAGAAGTCGACGATAGAGGCGCTCCGTTACACCGGTCTCATGTGCATCATGATCAATTCCTCCAACGGCAGTCTCGGGGCGGTGCCACTTTCGAAAAACCCAGGAAACAACCAAAAAAGCGCTAGCAGGGAAAAAAAAACACCCAAGGAAGCCGTAGATAGGAACCGC
>CAZNBG010000545.1:0-2193 GCA_964570915.1 uncultured Nitrospira sp.
GGGCGGGGACGTAGGCCCGAAACTGACAGAATGGCCGGTCAGACAGCTTGGCATGCTGGGTTGCAAGTGCGATCTCCTCGGCGACCAGAAAGCGAGTGATCGACTCGGGCGACAAGAGTGCGACGAATAGGCGGCAGGCGAGAAGGAAGCTGCGGTGATCCAGCTCGGTACCGAAGCGATCTTCGACCGGCTTCGCCAAGTAGTTGTAGCACTCGATCTGGTTCTTCCAAAACTCGTGGGCGAGGGCGTAGGCGGCGTCCTTGTCCGGCCGGCCGTAGCAGATGAACACTTGGGGCTCGATAGCCATTGTGGACACATTCTACCAGCTACCAGTCACCTCTCCGCCGCCGAGCACGCAATCCGTTGCGAGGACGGCGCGGCTCCGATACTCCCTGGCCCGCTCGAACGTGTTGTTAGCCATCAATCCATTCCACGTTGCGCTGCAGCTGCCCATGATGGTCGTTCCCAATGACCAAATGCGCAGCCCACTCGTACCTGAGTTGAGCGCAGAAGGCCTTCAGCTTCTCGTAGTCGTAGTCGAAGTCACCGTTTGACGCGGCCTTCTTCATTTCAACCACGAGGAGATTGTGATCGTTGTTCCCTCGCCGATGGACGATGATGTCGGGGAATACGGTTATGGCCTCTTCGTCGTGGTCAGACACGTGACGCTCACTCAGCGCGAGGCGCTTCACGTCGAATCCGTCGCGGTTGTATTCGCAATCGACGTCGTAGCCGGGTATCTCCCTCGCAAGGTGTACGGCTATCTGATGCGACATGCTTCGTTCACTCGCGTCAACAGCCAAAAGGTGCTTGTGGTGGTGTACAAACGCATCAAGAGCTCGGTCCAACGCGAGACGGACTTCCTCTTTATTCATTGGCACCGGGTCCTGATTGATGGCTAACTATGTTTAGGCCAATCCGCATAAGAGCCGGATCTGCCGGTTGCTATCCGTATAACACGCCACATCTGTTCTCAAACAATGCCCCATAACAGTTGTCGATTCAATGAGTTGCAACTACGGCACCATTTATCACGGGATCTTATACGGATCCGCATAACGTTCTTCCGTTATTGAGATCACATCCCATCCAGCGGCTGCGGACACCAGCCGGTTCTCGATGAAGCACATGCGTGTAGATCATCGTTGTCTTAACATCCCGATGTCCTAACAACTCCTGGACGGTTCAAACATCCGAACCGCTTTCGAGCAGGTGTGTGGCGAACGAATGCCGAAACGTGTGGCCGGTGCCATCATCGTATCCGTCGCACGCAATGTTCATGAGGGACAAGAAGCAGTCGTCATATTTTCTGCCGATTCATGCCCAAGATCAAGGCCGAGGGCAGAGACTATGCCGGTTCTTGCTCACGGATTAATCGATTCAACAGAAACCGGAACAGGGATGTTTTCCAGAGGGGCGAAGACCTATGCGGCATCCATTGTGCGTCGGCCCTGAGCGCACTAGGAAGAACTGGACGGTTTGACAACGGTGGCTTCTTGCGTAGGCGAGTGAACGGAAAAGAGCCTAAGACGAATTAGTTCATTGGAATGATCGAGGCCGAGACTTCGTTGGGCAGGAGTAGGGTGGCCATCGGGCGGTTCTGTTCGTCTGCCTGAATGAATGCAAACAGCGGCACGGGCTGCGGCACGCCTCCAGGCGGCAACGCCAGCATGGCCGGAAAATCGATCAGCGGTGAGAGCGTGGTTTGATTGGCGAGACGGAGACGAAAAGCCATCAATACGTCACGCAATCGTCCGGACTTCGCTTCCTCCGACAGCGTCTGAGTGGGCGCAATGCCAATTTCCCATAGAGGTTTTGTAATGGTGATCGGGAAACTGATGCCCAGCTGTTGCGCATCAGTCGTCACATCAATCAGGAAACCGGCCTTAATAGCCTCTTGCCGATTGGTGATCAGCTCATTCATTGGTCCCTCGGGCTTGACCTCGGGCACTCCTCCTAAGCTTGCGGGACCTTCGAGCTTTGGTTCCTCCGCCGTCGGCAATGGAGAAACCGCCTGAACCACTTCCTTCTCCTCGTAAAGAGCGTCGTGAAGTGTCGAGGCCGATTCATCCGGCAGAGCGGGAAGAGCATGGATCAGTCCGTCATAGACCCGTTTCGCTGATTCCGACCAAGACGGTTTGAATGGACAACCTGAAAAGTCTTCCTCCTCGGCTGTGTGGTCGTCATAGATCA
>CAZNBG010000546.1:0-2144 GCA_964570915.1 uncultured Nitrospira sp.
CGCTCCGCTATCTTAACGGACGAACACTTCCTCCATTTCCAGCTGAGGCGGGACAGTAGCGCCCTATGAACCAGCCCATCGTGCCACCCGCGACCACATCCGAAGCGAAGTGTTTCTGAGCCGCGATTCGCGCCGCGCTCACTATCCCCGCCAGGCTGTACGCAGTTATGCCCACGATTTTTTGGTGTTTATACTCATGGTCCAGCAAAGAGGCGATCGCCCAGATCTGAATCGCATGACCGGAAGGGAATGAAGTTCCACCGCCCCAAAAATCGCCGGCATTTTTCTCGTCTGGCCGATTACGCCGAAACGCCTCTTTTAAGACTCCCGCAACAATCAGGCTATCGAGCAGAGACTCTGTTCCGAGGACACCGATTTCACGGCCTTTGGGATTGTCCCGCCATGCCCCATAAACGTAAGACCCAGCGACGATCGGGATCAATGTGTACGACGCGCCGATATTGGAGATGCGGCCACCCCAGCGGACCTGCCCACGGCTGTTTTCAAAAGCGTTGGCGATATGGATATCGCTGGCGATCAACGCTCCGGTGGCAGCCATTGGCACCAACCATTCCAAGGCATCGTCTCGATTTACGTGGAAGGGGCTGGTAAAAATATCTTTTTGATCGAGGGCAATGTTCAGAAACAACTTTCTTAAGAGCGGTTTTGGCCGCTCCGTGTCCCCGGGATAAAAGATGCGGTCACGGCGGTCTAAAGTGGGTGATGGCAGGCTTCCTGCGCCGTCGTCTCTGGCATCGGCCGGGGCGGTGCTGGTTTCTGCGAAAATGTACTGGCCGGCCGTGGATTGAATAGGGGGAAGAGAGTCATCGCTGGCACTGGCGGCCGCGACGAGAGTCCCTGCAAACATCAATATCTGGAATAACCGGACAGTCTTCATCGTGTCCCCTAGACTTACCTCGCATCTTCGATGCGGTTCCGCCATTGGCGGTTTCGCCAACTCGATGAAAGAGCAGATCACGGAAATGAGGCCGGCCCGCGCCTATCCAGACAGACAATCTCCCCATCGAGCACGGTCTTTCCAGCAAATGGCAGAGTCAGTCCGTTGCGCAGGTCTGCGAATGATTTGAAGGATCTCCGTTGCGGCAAATTAGCTTTGTACGCCCCGTTCTGGCAGACTTTCCGCCTCTTCTTCGGCCCCCGGATGGGTAGAACAACTCTCGCGTCCGCAGCAACAGGGATGTGCGGCATCTCCTCCAAACGGCTGTTGCTTTGTGGGTTGCGCCGGATATGTCACTGAAGGTCAGTCTTGATCCATACAGCGTTTACTGTACGTGCGAGGGCGGCCGGTACGGTTCGCGCCGGACCGACTTGTTCGAGTCAAATGCATCCCGAGAGTTGCGGACGACTGGCAAAGAAAAAAACCCAAATCAAGAGAACCGACTCTCACGCAACCAACGCTTGACGAACTTTTTACGTTCCTATGACAACGACGGATGTGCGTCAGATCAAGCTCCTCTCTTTGGAGGTTGCTATGAACGACCCACTAAATGACTTGAAGGTTCCAATCAATCGACGTTCGTTCGTAAAGAGCGGACTCACAGCGGCGGGCGCGGCAACCGTAGGCGCTGGACTGCTGCTATCCCACAGCTCATCAGTTTTAGCCAGCGGAGGCCCAGAGGAGCGTAGCGGCCATCTAGACAAGGGAGACGCCGCAATCCTCCGATTCTTGGCTGCAGCCGAAATCCTTGAGACCGACCTATGGCAGCAATACAACGAACTTGGAGGAATCCCGGACAGCGAAGTTCCGGGTGGCAGCGGAAACCCAACCTATACGGCTGCGCTGGCCGTTCTTGATGCAGACATGGCGCAATACATTCACGACAACACCGAAGACGAGCTTACCCACGAGGTCTTCATCAATGCATACCTGGATTCGAAAGGAGCGGATACCGTCAACCTTGACCAATTCCGTACTCTTCCCAGCAGCAAGGCGACGGGGGCGCAACAGATGGGGCGGCTTACCAACCTCATGCAGCTCACGGTGGATACCAGTTGGTGGACGCGCTATCGCGTTGGCAACAAGAACCCGGATTTCGGCGACACCTTCGATCAAGCGGTCCCGAGTCTAAATAAGGGACAGCATCCGGCGATTCCAAGGGATGACGACGATTTGATTCCTAACG
>CAZNBG010000547.1:0-2141 GCA_964570915.1 uncultured Nitrospira sp.
AGAGAGCCTTTGATATTCTCCTCGAACGTCAAGTACGCGTTGTTGATTGTGAAAAGCCGCAGCGCTTCTTGCCGACTAATTCGCTGTTCAGGTCCATACACCCCATCGCTGATGGTTTGACGTGTGATGTAGTGATAGAACGTCGGCAAGAGTTGACCGTTGAGGTCGGTACCGCCGGCAACACCGATCTTGTTGTCGATGAGAGTTCGAAGTTGGTTCACGGATTTCGCACGCGGGCCGCCCCAAAATTTCTTCATGCTCGGAGCAGCAAAATATAGCTGGCGTTGAGTCCCGATTTGGATCCCAAGGCGTTTAATTCGCGGGACGTCGGCAGAAGGAATCAAAAAGCCGTGCTCGATGACCCAGCGGCGGGATGCAATGGATTTGTCGCGATCGGCGGCTTCATAGGCGCTGAGGACAAGGTCCAGCGCCGCGTCGCCCAGCGTGTGAACCGCAACGCGATGACCTCGCCTCCCCAATTCCCGTACCATCGCTATAAAGATATCCGAGGGAATCAGTTGTATGCCGTAATACGTGCCGCCCTTCCCGAAGGGTTCTGCGTAAGGTTCCTTCATCCATGCGCCTTCGTAGGACCCATCGATCAGGAACTTGAAGCCGCCAAAGCGCAGCCAGTCATCACCCTCATCGGGCCGCACATTCCAGGAATCCAGCCTTTTTGCCAGCTCTGCCGCATTGGCGATATCCCTGGTCTGCAGCAGGAGATTTACGCGCATGGTCAGCGTGCCGCGCCGCTTCATTTCCTGAAGCACGCGATACTGGTTGATTGGTGCTCCTGGAATCCGAATGCTCGTCAATCCTTGAGAATGAAGCTTGCGCATCATCCGAAGCTGATCTTCGATATCACCCGCGAGGTCTGTTGGTGGCGGCGCAGGCAATGTAACCAGTCGGAGTGCCTGACTTCTAAGTTCCCCATTCAGTTCGCCGTCCTCGTACTTTGGTACCTGACCGCCGTCCGGCGGCGGCGTTTGCGGAGTTAGGTTCCACTTTTGGAGTGCCGCGCTGTTGAGAATGTACTCCTGTCCTCCTCGCCTGACGACGACGGGATTGTTAGGAGAAACCTTATCCAGATCGCGACGTAACGGAAGACGCTGTTCTTTGAGCTGACCTTCATGCCAGCCGGAGTTGGTGACGATGAGCTCGCCGGGCTTGCTCACTCGAATCCGTGCTGCGATCGCAGCCAGCACATCATCCAGGCTGCGCGCTTTGTACAAGTCAACGCCCGGGCCATCGCCGGCATCATGGATGTGAGCGTCAATCAATCCCGGAACAACAGTCTTGCCATGCAGGTCGATTTGCCGGGTCCCGGATCCGACGAATTTTCGTATTTCCTCGGTCGACCCTACAGCCAGGATCTTTCCGTCGGCTATGGCTAGGGCCTGAGCGGAAGTGAACTTCGGATCGACTTTGATGATATTTCCATTAAAAAGGATGGTATCGGCCGGCTTGCTTACGGTCTGCCCCTCTGCATAATACATTCCGGCGAGAGCGATCATCATGACACCAAGACCGCTGAGAATCTTTTTAGCCATATCGGTGCGCTCCTCGCGTCGGTCGAAAGAATGGATTGCTGGCAAAGGTTGTTGACCCTGTGCTCCCGGTCCCGTCCGGCACAAGCATAGTCTTCTTCGTTGTCGTCCAGGCCTTGCGCAAAAGCAGCGCGTTTGTACCGAGTCTACCCCCCAGCCTGACTCGGGCCTAAGCGGGCTTCCAGGGAGCGGTGAAGAGAGTGGGATCCTCTAGGGTGATTCATCTCTCCTCCGCTGCGTTTCGACGTCGATCCGATGCTGTGTCTCTGCCGACTCTTTGCAAGGCCTCTTATCATCAAAACCGGTCGTTGTTCACCTTGTGCTCCCGGTCTCGCTCCAGGCATGCATAGTCAGGTGGATCGTGGACATCGACTTCCCGCAGAAGCAATGTCCTGCTACCGATGCCGTCGAGCGGCATGTAACGGCCGAAAATGGGTTTCCATGGACCCGTGAAGAGTGTGGGATCTTCGATCGTGACGTCATATTCCAGGGTGTTACCTTTACGCGTGAAGCGTTCGACGACGTGCAGATTGTCATCGTGGAAATCGCCATCGCCATCCAGCCACGTCTCCGAGTCAAAATTCACCACATCAA
>CAZNBG010000548.1:0-2126 GCA_964570915.1 uncultured Nitrospira sp.
TCTCCAGTTTGCCGTGCAGGCAGCCGCAAGGAAGTTTCGCGCCGTGCAGGCCGACATGACCGCTCCTCCTCAGATCCTCCGCACTGATGTCGGTTCAATCCGCCCGCTGATCGGTGACGAGCACTCGTCGCAGGATTGACCGAATGTCGCACCATGGTTTGTTCATGACGCGCCGGGATTCGTCACAACAAAGACCTGCGCATTCTTCCTTGTCTTGACCTGCTCCGAGTTATGGAACCTTCGCAGAGCAGGGATTACCGAACAGAACGATCGACTGGAATCCAGAAACGGACCCGTGTGCTGTTGGTCGATGGCTCAATCTTCGTCCTGCATGGTCTCAAGACGTTCCTTTCAGAGAGCGACCGCATCGTCATCGTCGATTCGGCACGCACCGAAGCTGAGGCCTTTGCTGCTCTACGGACATGCCAACCAGACGTGGTCATCTTGGCTGTTCGAGTCGGCCGAGCCAATGGGATTGAGATGTGCCGGGTTATCCGGGAGTCCCATCCGAACATCGGCGTCCTTTTCTTTACGGCGTATAACGATCGGCACCTCCTTTATTCCGCTATTCTTGCCGGAGCGCACGGCTACCTCCTCAAGAGCGCTTCCCGTGAGGACGTTGTGAAAAGCATCGAAATCGTCGCCGCCGGGAATGCCATCCTCGATCACCAATCGACCCAGCACGTCATCACGTGGGTTCGGAGTGGAGGATGGATTACACCATCCAAACCCGTGCAAGAATTCTCGGCCGACGATCAAAGAATCCTCTCGCTAATCACGGCCGGAAAGACCAACAAAGAGATCGCGCAGGTACTGCAGGTTGCGCCCCGTGCCGTCGCGACCAGTCTACAGAAACTCTACAAGCGTTTAAGGATTTCCAAAAGGACGGAAGCGGCGAGCTACTTTGCGCAGTTTGAGAAGGGGCCTTTGAGGAATACGAACCTTCCTCACTGAACTTCATCGCATTGCGTCGTGGGCGTCAAATGCCCATCCAAAGGCTTTGCACCATGCCAGAACCACGCGGACCCCTGGAATCTCCTACCTATGACGTCTTCCCCTACCTCTTCGCTCGGCGATGTGTCCTTAAGGACTTGTATGCCCGCGACTGCTTGTCATACAGGCTCTGCAAACCGAGCCAGAACCTAGTGGTCGTTCTGAACCTCATTGCCAAACGGGCAGCGAGGGGTGGGGTCACCGGCCGTTTCCCTTCTATGAAGTTCGCGAGTTCCTGGGGTAGGACATGGATCGAATCTGCCAAATCAGACACAGCCATGGGAGGCTCCATCTGTTTCAGATAGACTTCGGCCAGCACTTCACCAGGATGAATCGGCTTCTCAGACAAACTTGTCATAGATCCCTTTGACCCTACACTGATACATATTGATCATTCCACTACCCTTTGCAACCTGGAATAAACCCTAAACCCTCCTAGAGAACATGGGCAATACGATCCACGCCCTGGTTCAGCCATATTCTGTGGCCATCAAGGGACGGATCGTCCGGCTCAACTGACGAAGGGACAGTGTGGGGAGGGCACGCTCAGTGGTCGAAATGGAACTGGCCCAACACGGCGTGATGCAGTTCGTGGCCGCAGACTTCGAAATCCATTTTGGGACAATAGATGGTACGCGTGCGGAAATCATAAAACCCCAGAACGACTTCTTCCCGTCGCTGTGTTTCGAGGGCGAGGCGAGGCGTCATCATCAGGGCGGATTTGCCGGTGACCTCCTGCCACTTGGCCCGTATCTGCGGCGCATCGAGAAAGACAACCCGGAGAGAGGACAGTTCGTATTCTTCAACGGAGGAAGGCTGACCCGTCATACAACTGGAGAGGACCAACAGAACAATCCCGCTGCCGAGCATTTCCAAGCCCCATCGTCGAATCGGATTGTAAATCACCGGCATGGTGGCAGGTACTCCAAGCTGCTGGATCATTGGCCAGAGCCCGGCGGACAGCCGGCCCTGGCGGACTGGCACCCCTGAGAATATTAAGGGTAGCAGGGGTTCGCAGCACGTCAAGTGAGAGCAAGCTTACTGGAGATCAGCCGACCGGATGCTCGCAGCGCCTTCCGTTAACAAAGAATTTACTCGATTACTCTTGAGTCAATGACATCAAGGTGACTATC
>CAZNBG010000549.1:0-2109 GCA_964570915.1 uncultured Nitrospira sp.
AAGATGCGGGACAACTTCGAAGCCGCGGAGAGTTTCATCGGCGGTAAGGCCCGGTTCATGCACAAGAACAAGCGGGAAGAAAAGATTCGCGGGCGCGGGCCGATGGGCAAGGCGATTGTGTTCGGATTGCTTGAGCGCGAGACGGGCAAGGTTCGCACGCATCACGTTCGTACGCGGCGTAAGGGCGATCTGCAAGCCATCGTTCGCGCCGAGGTCGAACCTAAGGCCGCGTTGTACACGGATGCGCTTAAGTCTTACAACGGTCTTGATGACTACACGCACAAAGTGATCGACCACGCGGAAGCCTACGTGGATGGGACGGTTCACACGAACCGCATGGAGAACTTCTGGTCGCTCCTGAAGCGGGCCATTGGCGGAACGTATGTGAGCGTTGAGCCGTTCCATCTCTTCAGATACCTTGATGAACAATCATTCCGCTATAACGAGCGGGAGTTAACAGACGCAGAGCGCTTTGCAAAGGTGATCGCAGGAATAGCGGGCAAGGGCTTGACTTATGCGCGGGTGAAAGGGTGACTCGGATGTCACAGCAACACGACAAGGCCGAGGAAAGCACAGAACCGACGAAGGCAAAAAAGCCGCCTGAATACCGGCGATTCGAGAAACTACTGAAGCAGGTGCTCAAGGCTCCTCCACTTCGGAAACGGAGTCCCACTTAAAGTCATTGCCGCCGGGATACACCGTCAACTTTGTTGCCAGCATTAACGGTTCGGTATTATCAGACTCAATCCTTATCGCTACATTCCAAGAGCCGCCATCCTCGAAGCGATAGACCTCTTTTTCAGGGTCGGGGGAATCCCATAGCCGCAGCCGTCCCATTTGCCTGACGGCTAGCACTAAAGCTTGGTGCTCGTCGTCGTAAATATCAACCCATGAGCAACTTGGCTGAGATAACGACGCCCGTCTCCTTGTCGGTATGCACATGGTTCCAGACAGCTTGTGGAATTGTCTTAGGCTGCTCCGCGCCGATAGGAATGAACCTGACTCGCGCAGATACGTACTTAGCAGTGAAGGGAACGGACGATTGTGTGTTTTGTATCCACAGAACCTCGTAGCTGCCTGACTCTGCTATTCTGTGGCTTCCCACGTCGGCATATTTGAGCTTTAGTCTGCCGAGCGATTGGCGCGGTTTTGATGGAGTAGCGGTTAGTCGTTTGATCTCCGCCCTCATAACTGGATCTTCTGGCAGACAGATCCATTCGCCCTGTTTGCGGCGCACAGTGAGCGGACCGCTTCCCGAGTAGGAGTATTCGACCTCAACATATTTGTTATCGTCGCCATGTGCGGGATCGGGCAGATTGGGAAGGTAGCGCTTGAACGCATCGTGGTTGACGTGAAACATCAGAGCGTTTCTCGGCATGGATTTAATAGCTTCATCCACCTGCTTTCTAGACAGCGCGTTCCCCCAGTTGGCCTTCAGGATTGTCAGGTCTAAGAAATCGTCGTGTGGCCTTGCTTCACTTGGAGACGGCACTGTTTGTCTTCGACTCCGAGCTATGATTTGTTTGGACAGTTGCACGATGATTGGGACGCCAAACACCAGACCAAGTAACGCGAGTGCAACTGCGAATCCAGGTGGCGCGTTCACGCGAACGATTCCTTGCCATGTTGGCTGTCCGGGAGTTGGTGGAAAGAAATAACTGATAGTTCCGACGCCGATCCGCGGAGCCGGTGTGTTACCATTCACCGAAGCCGAGAGGAGATCCCGATGAGAGCAATGAGTATCGTGGCCGGCGTGTCCGCAGTATTTGTGATAACGCCGGTGATCGCCGAGGCCCAGACCAAGGCGCCGCCTGCCGCCGCTATATCGGCTGCGGAGATTCAGGCCCTGATGGGACCGCGAAAGCCCAACACTCTCCCCAATATTCGAGTCGTTGACGCCGGGGGCCATCACGTTGGCGTCGGTGTGCTCTACCGGGCCGAGGGTCAGACCCAAAACACCGCCGGGCACTTCAAGGTGTCGGAAGGGTACCACGGGATGAAGGGATCGGGGACGCTGGTGACAGGCGGTACGGTGGTCAATCCCAAGACCAGGGCGGCGGATAGCGTCGAAGTCACGCGCGAAGATGGTCCGGGCGTAACGGGCACGGC
>CAZNBG010000550.1:0-2108 GCA_964570915.1 uncultured Nitrospira sp.
GCCACTTCGACCGGGTCGCCGGCGTCGCGCAGCTGAAGAAAATTGATCCCCTTGACCACCCGGCCCCGGTCGACATCCAAACAAGGAATGATGCGCTTGGTCAGCATGTCACCCGGCGATAGAGTTGGGGGTAAGAGCGGCGACTGCAGCCTGGTAGTCCAGCTTGCCATCGTAGAGTGCTTTGCCAACAATCGCTCCCTCGACCCTGGGCCCAAGCGACTGGACCGCACGAAGGTCCTCTAAGCGAGCAATGCCTCCCGAGGCGATCACCGGAAACGGAGAGGATTCAACGATTTCTTTCAAGGCAGACAAATTCGGCCCATTCAGCATACCGTCCCGCGCAATGTCGGTGTAGATCACCGCTCCAATCGAACAACTCGAGACGTTCTTCAAGAGATCGATCGCGTTGACATCCGACACGGCTGTCCAGCCCTTGACCGCCACTCGGCCATCCCGCGCATCGAGCCCCAGCACGATCCGTCGCGGGAATTCCCGACACGCCTGATCGAGAAAGGTCCGATCCATAAGCGCGGCCGTGCCGAGCACCACGCGGGAGACGCCGGCATTCAGATACTGCCGAACCGTTTCCAGGGTCCTGATGCCGCCACCGACCTGGACCGAGACACTGACCGACCTGATGACGGCTTGGATGTGCGGCAGATTCTTGGGCTCGCCGTCGACCGCTCCGTTCAAATCCACGACATGGATCAAACCAGCTCCGCTCTGTTGCCACCTGCGTGCGACCTCCGCGACATCGTCAGAATAGATCGTTTCGGCAGCCATATCGCCTTGGCGTAACCGCACGCAACGCCCGTCCTTCAGATCAATGGCAGGAATGACCAACATGATTACTCGTCCGCGGCTCCGAAAGGAAACTCTTTCAAGACCTCATCAACGCCGTATTCTGCCAGTTCTTCCGCCGTGACGAAGGCCCATCGCTGCAAAAACCCCATCAGGTCTTCGGTCATGGGCCGTTGCCGTTCATAGTAGTCACCGACCCAGAGCACCTGCCCGTCCGCCGCCACCACCTTGGTCTGGAAACCGACGGTCGCCGGAGGGTTAGCTCCTAATCGACTGCCGACCCGCTCTTGGTACACGGAGACGAGACCTATCAACGCGGCATCCGTCTTCAGGCGTTGCGCCACTGCGGCCGCGGCCTTTTCCGGTCTCATTCCAGCCAGTTCTCCATTTCCCAAAGAAGCTCTCGCCGAATCGACAGGGGACAGCACGCGAACACCTTTTCGATCCTGCAGCCGTCCCCAGAATAGCTCCGTCACTTTTTCCGCCGCATAGCCCGGCACAAGCATCGTTTGCTTCGGTCGAGGTTGCGTACCCGGCGGAATCACCAAAGAAATATCGGACCGACGAACACTGTCGGGAGTCGGGAGATAGAGTTCGCCTTGATCAGGCGCTTGGGGCGTCTCGATTGAGGTAAACGGTATCAGGGCAATGGATCGAATGGCATACCGCGGGAGCTGATTGGACAACTTCGTTTCGACTTTTGGCCCGCTACAGCCGATCTCCAGGCTTCCCAGCGCCACGAGACCGATCGCCAAAACCATGCGGAACCGCGTGGCCTGCAGCATCACTTCCATGCTCCAAAATTCTTGATCAATTGCAGTCCTACCGCCTGGCTCTTCTCTGGATGGAACTGGCACGCCAGCACCTTGTCCTTCCAGATACTCGACGTGAAAGGAATGCCGTATGTCGTCGTCGTGGCTGTGATCTGTTTGTCGCGTGGTTCCACAAAAAACGAATGGACGAAATACCAATCGGCCCCGTTAGGAATACCCTCGAATACGGGGCAAGGCTGTTCGATGCTCACCTGATTCCAGCCCATGTGTGGAACCTTGAGGGCCCACTCCTTCGAAAAGGGTCGGACCTTCCCCGAAAGAATATCAAGCCCCTCATGCCTGCCGAACTCCTCGCTCTCCGTAAACAGCAACTGGAACCCCAGGCAGATCCCCAAAAACGGCTTTCCTGACCGAATCGCGGTCTTGATCGGATCGATCAATCCGTACTGTCTTAAATTTGCCATGCAGTCCCCGAACGCCCCGACACCCGGCAACACCACATGACTGGCAATTTTAATTGTCGATGGGTCGCGC
>CAZNBG010000551.1:0-2092 GCA_964570915.1 uncultured Nitrospira sp.
ATTGTGGATCATGTAGGAGCTTGATATGGGCAATCCCAAAGAATTGCAGGAAGCGGCCGACGCCATTCGGAAAGTCCGCCGACTACCGGCGGTCCCAGCGGCATCAAGCATTGCAAGACCTGTTGAGGCAGGCTGAGGAATGGGCTCGAAAAGAATACTGCAAGGTCTGTGAAAAGAACGGAGAGAAAAACTTCAGCCGAGCCGCAGACGGCTCTGTTCGTTGAGGCTACGGTACCGCAGCTCAAGGTTGCTCTCCGGGCCGACCGCAACCTTACGGGTCGGGTTGACGCTGGTAGCAGGGGGCATATGCTTCTTTGCAAAGTGGTGCTGTCAAGTCGCGTATGCCCCGAGGGCGGGACGCACCGGCCAACGTTTTCACCATCAGACATCCTCTTGAAATTTCAAACGGCGGCTCGCCTCACTTCCTGAGGTATCCGGCACCGATCGGCTTTTGTTATGAAGAACGCGCAGTCGGAATCTGGAACCATCCTGGTAGTCAACGGCGAAGAGGCGGTTTGCAACCTCGTTCGCCAGGCGTTGGAAGCAGCGGATTATCGTGTCCTTGAAGTACGCGACGCCGCGGAGGCTCTGGAAATGTGCCGTCGACCGATGGAACGGATCGACCTTCTGTTGACCGAGGTGAAGATGTCCGGCTTAAGCGGGCGGGCATTTGTCGACCAGGCGGCGACCTTACGGCCTCGCATGAAAGTAATCTATATGTCTCGGAACGTGGGATCTTCTGTTCAGCGAAGGTGTGTTGACCCCCGAGATGGCGTACCTTCGAAAGCCTTTTACCGGGACTGAGGTTTTGGGGAAGGTCCGAGAAGTCTTAGGTGTATCTCGGAGCGGGCGGCAAATATCATGCCCGCGATGCTCATCGATGAACATAAGGCGTTCCCAGCGCAGGTGGCTGGATTGGTTGCCTCCTCTTATTTTGTGCGTGCCCTTTCGCTGCCGAGACTGCGACACGCGTTTTTTCCGGTTTGGGATCTAGCGGAGTTTGCGGAGGAGTGACGGATCAAAGGAATAGAATGCCGCTCAAGTTTACTGAAGAAAATGGGTGGACATACCGTTCACCGACTGCAATACCGTATGAAGATCCCGAAAGCGAACCCACACGCGCATATTCGTTCTCGTGGGATCAGTATTTAATCCATGAGGTCAACGATCTTATCCTCTCCAAAGGAATCGATCCTCTAACAGCGATTCATATTGTGGAACAGATACACTTGAAGAAGAAACATAAGCATTGACAGCAAGGCGTGTGGCCCTATTCCAGTTTGAGTTCGCGTTCCTGCTTCTCGCGGATAATCTTTAACGTCGCTTTGCGCATCTCGCGGCTAAAGTCGCCAGGCGTTCGGATGTTTTTGCCATCGATAGCAATGATCATGTCACCCGCTTTCAAGCCGGCCTTTTCCCCCAGCGGAATTCTTCTCATCAGCAGTCACGAGCACCCCAAAATTTCCAGGCACGCCAAAGAAATACAGCAATTGGCCCGTCATCTCCCCGCCGCGGATACCAGACTGGGTGTAGGACTCTTGGACCTGTGGAAACTGACGAATGATCGCTCCCGGAGCTCACGTGTATATGCGGGATAGCTATCGAATCTTGCTAAACCGTTCGGTGCCTTCTCCTCGTGACGTAAATTGTATCGTCGTGATTGTCGCGACAGATCTTCAGTTCGACGCTTCGTCCAACAGGTGTTTCTTGGAGGAGCCGTCTCAGTTGCCGCACGCCGATGACGTCTTCCTTGTTGAACTGAAGGATGACATCGCCTTTTTTCAAGCCGGCTTTCGCCGCCGGACTGTTTGGCTCAACACTGTGGATCATCACGCCGCGGTCTTTCTGCTCTTCAATCGATATTCCGATCCAGCCTGAGTCCTCGCCCAAGGCAGGTATTGGCAGCCAAATGACCGCAAGGACTAATGAAGTCCATATCTTCATTGCGAAAGTCCCTCGTTCCGTTGGGGGATAGACGACGGAGCACCGGGAATGCCCCGCCCGGTGGTGTTTGCCATCACCTCAACCGGTAAAGTGACAAATTTGCACCGGGATGGCGGTGAAAAGTTGTCCGGGAGTGGCGTAGGGAACC
>CAZNBG010000552.1:0-2086 GCA_964570915.1 uncultured Nitrospira sp.
CATGCAACCACGTCTGCTGATGCCCGGCCATGAAGAGAGGCCCTCGTCTATTCTGCACCGTATTGCGCACCGCGGCTTCATCCCATCGGGGAATCTTCAACTCGTCGACCTGTTCCATCGGTTGTTGCCGGACGGATTGCAGCAGAGCCAATGCTAATCGAGGCGCACTGTTCAAGAGGTCTTCGCCAAGCACGAGGACAGCGTCCGATTGTTCTGCATCGTGAAGGGATGCGGACGGTACCGGTCCGGTCCGAAGGATGGAGAGAATCGTGGACAGGAGCCGATGTTCCTGTTCGTCTATCCCAAGAAAGAACTGCTGTGGTCCAACGAATGATCGAAGCGCCACATTGGCCTCAAGCGAGGCACGAGGCGAACCGACCCCAATGACTCCGCGGGCATGTCGCAAACGGTCTGCTGTAACCTTGAGAACCTGAGGCACTCCCTCCGGCTGAACCGGCTTGGTACGATCGAATGCTGGACGCACTGAGGCTTGTTTGACCCGCTTGTCACTGTTGACATACTCGTAGCCGAACCGACCCCGGTCACAAAGAAAGTAGCCATTCACCTGGCTGTTAAACCGGTTCATGATCCGGCGCACGGTTCCGTACCGCTCACCGACCGTGGTATTGCAGCCAAGACTGCAATGGGAACAGATCGATTGGGCTGATTGAAGATCCCACTTCCTGGTGTAGTGTTTGAACAAGGTTTTATCGGTGAAAACGCCGGTCGGACAGACTTCCACCAGGTTGCCGCTGAACTCATTCTCCAACGTCCCGTCCTGTTCCCTGCCGAAATAGAGCGCGTCATGCGCTCCGAACACGTTGAGATCTCGTCCTCCCGCGTAGTCACGGTAAAATCGTACGCACCGGAAGCATTGGATACACCGGTTCATCTCGTGCCGAATGAACGGGCCGAGAGACTGATTGCGATGGGTTCGTTTTGGATACCGGTAACGACGGTACACATGGCCGGTCATCACCGTCATATCCTGCAAGTGGCACTCTCCGCCTTCATCACAGACCGGACAGTCGTGTGGATGGTTCACCATTAACCATTCGATGACTGAAGCACGAAAAGCCTTGGCCTCTGGATCGTCGACCGAAATACGCGTGCCGGGAGAAGCCGGCGTCATGCAAGCCATCACCAGTCGGCCACTCTGATCATGATCGTCTTTGAACTGTTTCACGGCGCATTGGCGGCAGGCGCCGACCGATCCCATTGCTGGATGCCAACAAAAGTAGGGCACGTTCAACCCGACACTGAGGCAAGCCGCCAGTAAATTCTGTCGCTCGTCAACCGTATAGGACTGATTGTCGACAATGATCGTCGCCATAGAGTTAGACCAAGACCTTGAGCTGTGCCGGTTTGTTGCTCCAGGGACATCGCCTCAAGCTGATATGCCGCTCGAAATCGTCGCGAAAGTATTTCAGGGCTGATTGCAACGGGGCCATCGCACCAGGTGCGAGTCCGCAGAATGTATGGCCGGGAGCCAGCCACTTCGTATGCATGTCCAAGAGCGTCAGATCATCCTTGCTGGCACGCCCTTCCTCGAAGGATTCGAGAAGTCGAGCCACCCATGGCAACCCTTCCCGACATGGCGTACACCACCCGCACGATTCACGGGCAAAGAATCTTTCGAGATTCAGCACAAACCCCACCGGGCAGGTGTGGTCGTCGAGCACAATCATGGTGCCGGTCCCAAGACGACCGACCTCAGCTGGGAATGAAGAAAAATCCAGTGGAAGATCGAGGTGTTCCTCGATCAAAAAGGCCGTCGAAATCCCGCCAGGCAGGACACCTCGAAAATGAACGCCGTTCGACATGCCGCCAGCATGCTGTTCCAAGACCTCACGGGCTGTCGTTCCAAGCGGAAGTTCCCACCATCCAGGGCGTGTGACACGCCCACTGACCCCATAGATCTTCGTACCGCCGTCCTGGGTACGGCTCAGGCTGTGGTACCACGCCGCGCCATGGTTCACGATATGCGGAATGTTGTATAAGGTTTCAACGTTCTGCACGATCGTTGGCTGTCCCCACAACCCCACGGTCTGAGGATAGGGAGGTTTCGCACGAGGAGTCGCCCGTT
>CAZNBG010000553.1:0-1347 GCA_964570915.1 uncultured Nitrospira sp.
CCATCCCGCCGTTGATCATGCGCACGAGTAACGGGAAGCTTCGTTGCTCTTCAAACACTCGTGAGACAATTGTCCCACGGAACGATGTATCGATGATCGATGCGAGATCTCCGCTACGCAAACCGCATTGCGCCATGGTCTGGTGATTGAAACGAACCTGCAGTTTCGGAACGGTCACCTGTGGCTCGATCTGCAGGTCGACCACGCCCGCGACCGCGGCCATTGCAGCCTGGATCTCGATCCCTTTCTGCCGTAGCGTCTCCAAGTCGGGTCCGAATACCTTCACGGCGATCGTTCCGGTCGTGCCGGCGAGGACCTCCTCGATTCTTTCGGAAATAAATTGCTTGATATTGAAGGTGACCCCGGGGATTCCCTCGGGACGACGGCGAACGTCCCGAAGAACTTCATCGCGCCGGCGTGCGCTCAGTTTCAATTTGGCATCGATTTCGCAGGCATTGGTTGCGAATGCGTCCTCATCGAGCTCCGAGCGTCCTGCGCGTTGCTCCATCAGCGCGACTTCCGGTACCTGTCGCAGTTGGTGCATCGCCGCGCGCCCCAGTCGCATGGTCTCCTCGAGCGCGGTCCCCGGCAACGCCGTCATGCGGATTACCAGATTGCCCTCGTTAAACTCCGGAAGAAACTCGCCGCCCAGGAATGGCAAGACCGAGAGAGCGGCGGCCACCAAGAGCGCGGAGCCAGCCGCAATCTTCCATGGATGTCGTATCAAAGGGTCCAACAGCCGTCGATACCACCGCTTGAGCCAACGCACTGTGAAGCTCTCTTCGGCCTTTTCGGCCGCTCCTGGCAACAGGAAATAACAGAGCGCAAGCGTCAGGGTGAGAGCGACAATCAGCGACGTCAGGATCGATAGGATGTAGGCGATCCCCAGCGGCGCAAAAATTCGACCCGCCAACCCGGAGAGGGCGAAGATCGGCAGGAAGACGAGCGCGATCATGAAGGTGGCATAAACGATCGAGTGGCGCACCTCGCGCGAGGCATGATAAATGACGGAAAGCACGGGCGCAGGCTGTTCCTTCAGCCGGTTCTCACGGAGCCGGCGAAAAACATTCTCGACGTCCACGATGGCATCGTCTACCAACTCGCCAATGGCAACGGCCAGGCCGCCCAGCGTCATGGTGTTGATCGTAGCACCGAGCTGGCGAAGCACGATGATCGCGGCCAGCAGGGAGAGCGGGATGGCGGTGAAGCTGATCAGCCCGGATCGCCAGCTGAATAGAAATAGCAAGAAGACGAAAATCACCAATGCTCCACCCTGCAGAATGGGCGTCAGTATCTCCTTGTTGGCGGAACCGATTAAGTAGGCGCTCAGGAACACGATGCTTAACT
>CAZNBG010000553.1:1357-2067 GCA_964570915.1 uncultured Nitrospira sp.
CGTTACATGAACGTCCGGAGGAAGTGCGGATTGGAGGCCTTTCAATGCTTCTTCCACCGCTTTGGTGGCGGTGAGCGTATTCTCCCAAGGCTGTTTGAGCACCAGCATATAGACACAGGGTGTGTCCCCGAGGGAGGCATCGCCAATTTTAAATTCCGAGCCGATCCGTACGGCCGCCACCTGCTTGATGGTGATGGGAACCCCGTTCCGCAGTGCCACGACCGCGTCGCCTATGTCTTCGAGCCGCTGGACGCGTCCCTGACCTTGAATCGCAATAATCTGTGCGGGTGTAACCAAGAACCCCGCACCCGCATTTTGATTCGACAGTCGTACGGAGGCTGTCACCTCGTTGAGTGACAGATTGAAAGACTTGAGCTTGATCGGATCAACGAGTACTTGATATTGCTTGACCTCGCCCCCGAGGGTGACTACCTGTGAGACGCCGGTGGTTGCCTGTAATCGGGGACGGATCGTCCAGTCCGCCAGCGTGCGCAGGTCCATGAGTGATGTCGTACTCGAGGTGAGCGTCAATTTCATGGTGGCTACCGGTGAGCTGATCGGCTTCATCTGCGGCTCGTCCACCTCCGGAGGTAATCGACTTCGGGCCGCTTGCAATCGCTCGCTGACCAACGGGCGGGCACGGAAAGGGTCAGTTACCAGCTCAAAAATCCATATAAAAGCCGAAAGAACCGAGGGAGGACGGGGCGCAA
>CAZNBG010000554.1:0-2056 GCA_964570915.1 uncultured Nitrospira sp.
GTTACGGGTGCGATCTCAGACGACTTTGCGCGTGGGTCCTATGTCAGTTGGAACCCTGAACAAACCTGGGCGCTCGTCACATGGCTTTTTTATTTTGTCGTGTTGCTGGGGCGGTTGACGATAGGGTGGAGGGCCAAACGCGCGGCCTATCTTACGGTCATCGGATTTGCCTGCGTGATTCTCACGTTGGTGGGCGTGGTGCTGAAGGGGCATGGTGCCTTGTCATAACATGCGGTTGATGGTCCTATGCATCTGATCGTCGTTGGGTTGAGCCACAAGACGGCCCCAGTCGAGATCCGGGAGCGACTGGCTGTTCCAGAAAGTCGTCTTGGCGAAGCCCTCACCAGGCTCTGTTCGTATCCCGGGGTCAAAGAGGGCGTCCTGCTCTCGACCTGTAATCGAGTGGAGGTCTATTCGGTTGTCGACGACATTGAAGCCGGGTATGGGCGCATCCAAGAGTTTCTTGCCGACACGCATCTCTCTCTTTCTTCCGAACAACTGACGCCCCATCTGTACTGGCACACCGGAGACCGGGCGATTGCCCATATGTTCAGGGTGGCCGCCAGTCTCGACTCGATGATTATCGGAGAGTCGCAAATCTTGGGGCAACTCAAGGATGCGTTTGAAGTCGCGCTGGCGCACAAGACGACCGGCGTGATCATGAATAAGGTCGTCAAGAAGGCCATTTCCGTGGCCAAGCGCGTGCGGACCGAGACCAAGATTTCCGAAATGGCGGTCTCCGTCAGCTATGCGGCAGTCGAGTTGGCGAAGAAAATTTTCTCCGACCTTCACGAGAAGACGGTATTGCTGGTTGGCGCGGGTGAAATGGCGAAGCTCGCGGCTCGGCATTTGATTGCGAATGGAGTGGGGCACGTACGCATCACGACGAGGACGGCGCAACATGCCGTCGATCTCGCCGCCAAATTCGGAGGGACGCCGGTTCCCTTCGATCAGTTCAAGGCCGACATGGCTTCGGCCGACATCGTCTTGGTCTCCACCGGCGCGGCGCACTATATTGTCGGCGCCGAGGACGTGCAACGGGCGATTAACGAACGAATGAACCGTCCGATGTTTTTGATCGATATCTCCGTTCCACGGAACATCGATCCATCCGTTCGTCATGTTGACAACGCGTTTCTCTTCGACATCGATGATCTCACACATCGAGTCGAACAGAACCGGTCTGAGCGGGTGAAGGAAGCCGAGAAAGCCGAAAAAATGGTGATCGAAGAAGTGACCACGATGCTGGACTGGATGAAATCATTGGAGGTCACGCCGACGATTGTCGCGCTCCGGAACCGGGTTGAGGACATCAAGCGGGTGGAAGTTGAGAAAGCGCTGGGCCGATTGGGGCATCTCTCACCGCAAGACCGCGAACTGGTCGAAGGTTTGGCGTCGTCGATCGTGAATAAATTGATCCATCGCACAATGGTCACGCTCAAGACAGAAGTGAACTCTTCGAACGGGCCCGCATTCGTGGAAGCAGCACGCCGATTCTTTCACCTCGACCGACCGACCTCGTCCATCCCGCAAGCCGAAAACTATACGGAGCCGTCGCGCTGCCTCACCAAAAGTCCGGTTGACTTGGACGCTGAAGAGCCTACTCGAGAAACGACCATTCAGAAACGAGCCCGCTGATCCGTGCGGGTGAAGGAAAAGGAGCCTCTGGTGTCGACGGAGAACGGTCAACGCTCAACCTTGGTTCTTGGGACGCGGGGGAGCAAGTTGGCGCTGTGTCAAAGCGAATGGTTTCAATCCAAGATTCAGGAAATCGTGCCGGAAGTCCATGTCACACTGCGAAAGATTCAGACGTCCGGTGACAAAATCGTCGACGTACCCTTGGCGAAAATCGGGGGAAAGGGCCTGTTCGTCAAAGAAATTGAAGATGCGTTGCTGACGGGTGAAATCGATTTCGCCGTCCACAGTATGAAAGACGTCCCCGCGCAACTCCCGGACGGGCTCGAGATTATCTGTGTCCCACTGCGCGAAGATGCGCGCGAAGGCCTAATCCACTGAAGAGGTAACTCATTAAGCAATCTGCCATTGGGGACAAACG
>CAZNBG010000555.1:0-2017 GCA_964570915.1 uncultured Nitrospira sp.
ACGTCCGCGGTTATAAAGAAGAGGGGACGACTACGACGCCGTTCGACATGGTGGTGATAAATGATCTTGATCGGTTCCATCTTGTCGCCGACGTGATCGATCGGATCCCCCTGCGCGGCTCACGAGCCGACTATGTCAAACAGGCCCTTCGCGACAAGCGCATCGAGCATAAACAATACATTGCCGAACACGGCGAAGACATGCCGGAAATCAGCCAATGGAAGTGGGATGATCGACGGAATGAACTCAAAGGACCGGGGTCTCGTTGAATGCGGCAAGCCGACGGCTGAAAATTCCACAGAAGTGGATGAATTTTCTCTCTGAAATATGCTATCGAAGGAGGCTTTTCCATGGGGAATCCATGGCTGGGAATAGGGGCTGATAGAGGGAGGTACGAGCATGGGCCGGGTAGCGTCTTTCAAACTGTGGAACGTCGGAATTGTGTGCATCAGCGTTCTGCTGGCAGGGTCGGCGTATGCAGAGGAGGTGGATGCACAAAACCTGGACAACAAGGACAAGAAGGACAAGAAGGTGGAAGCGCTACTCGATTGCCGGTACGATCGTACCAATATCGGAGAGACGAGCGAAGCGTTTCCGTCCGACGACGTCTTTCGCCCGCTCATGGCGGATCCGAAGCAGCCGCAGTTCTTCGCGATGTGGCAGCAACAGAATCACAGCAACAGCAACAGTAGGACGTCTTACAACAGTGGGGGGTCGTCTTACAGCCTGGGATCGGTGGCCATCGGCGAGAACTTCGGCTTTTACACCAAGAGACAGGGATGCGATGGCTGGCAAGTGAGCCTGCTTACGGGCATCTTTGCGCAGTTCAACCTGGACACGAAAAATTCCGAGTTGATCAACACCGATTTCAATGTGGGCATCCCGCTCACATGGCGCTCGGGAAATTGGTCGACCAGGCTCCGCTATTATCACCAAAGCAGCCACATCGGCGACAAATTCTTAGTGGATCATCAGCCTTTAGGATTCCAGCTGGTGACTTTTAGCATTGAGGAGATCGAAGCGATCATTTCTTATGATTATCGATGGTTGCGCCTCTATGGCGGCGGCGGGTTTCTCGTCCACCGCGAACCGTCAACCCTCGATCCCGGGCGCATCCAATGGGGATTCGAAGCGCGGGCGCCGTCGATGCGCACGCAGATCTTGGGCCCCGTTCTCGACCGATTGATCGTGACCCCCGTACTGTCGGCTGACTTCAAGTCGATCGAAGCGCACAATTGGATCATCGACACCAATGTGCTCGGCGGTTTCGAATGGTCCCGAACTGGTTCCCGCCGGCGCTTTCGGCTCATGGCGACTTATTTCCATGGCTACAATCCGTATGGACTCTTTTTCATCAACGAGAAGATCGAGAGGATAGGCCTCGGAGCGTATTTCATGTTTTAATGGTAGACCAAGAGACTGAAAGGAAGTCGCGCATGCGATGAATAAGAAGGTCTCCTTTTCCGTCGGGTACGTGCTGCTCGCAGTCATGGCCGTCATCCTGGTACATGACTTCCTCCTTGCATTGAACAAAGTCGAAGAAATTCCCTACAGTCAGTTCAAGAACTGGGTGGCGGACGGCAAAGTCGCGGACGTTGCTGTCAGCACCCAGTTCCTGACCGGCAAGCTCAAACCGGAAGGGGAATCCAAAACAGAGAAGCAGTTTACGACGATCCGCGTGGAAGATCCCGATCTGGTCCGGGAACTGAACACGCACGGCGTGGTGTTCACCGGGGTAATCGAAACGACTTTTTGGCGTGATCTCCTCTCGTGGGTTCTGCCGGTGGCTCTGTTCGCCGGTGTTTGGATCTTCATCCTTCGCCGGATGGGGCAAGCTCAAGGCGGCTTCATGCAGGTGGGGCAATCCAAAGCCAAGATCTATATGGAAAAAGACATCAAGGTGACATTCGCGGATGTCGCCGGAGTGGATGAGGCGAAGGAGGAACTTCGCGAGGTCATTGAATTCCTGAAGACGCCGGAAAAATTCACCAAGCTGGGTGGGAAGATCCCGAAAGGG
>CAZNBG010000556.1:0-1970 GCA_964570915.1 uncultured Nitrospira sp.
CCGCCGCCTGGTACCTCTGGCGAGCCGCTGATCGGGCAAAACGGAAAATAAGTGTGCTCTGATGGCTGACCGAAACAAACGCCTCGATTCCAACGCTCATGGTAACTTTTACGTGGACGCAACGTGTATCAACTGCGATACCTGCCGACAGCTGGCGCCGCTGAGCTTCGAGGAGATCGGAGACTATTCCGCGGTCAGTCGCCAGCCGGCCGGTCACGAACAGGTTCATCAAGCCTATCAGGCGTTACTTGCTTGTCCTGTCGGTTCAATCGGGACGGAACAGAGCGACAAGGCTCGACTACAAGCGGCGATGGCGAGTTTTCCGATTCCTCTTGAAGACGAGGTGAGTTATTGCGGCTTCAATTCAGAAAAATCGTTTGGGGCGAACAGCTTCTTCATCGAACATCCGGACGGGAACTGGCTGATCGATTCTCCCCGGTATCTCAAGCATCTGGTCGAAGCCTTTGAGCAGCGGGGAGGCATCACCCATATCTTCCTCACGCATAAAGATGATGTAGCCGATGCAGACAAGTATGCCGCACATTTCGGCGCGAAGAGGATCATTCATCAGGCGGATGCGGAAGTTGCTCCGACCGCAGAACGGGTCATCGGGGGGGAAGAAACGGTTCGGATCGGATCCGAGTTTCAAATTATTCCCGTGCCCGGCCATACGGCCGGAAGCTTGGTTCTATTGTACCGTGAGCGATTTCTCTTCACTGGCGATCATCTCTGGTGGGATTCCCATACCAAGTCGCTCGAAGCTCCCACTCGCCTTGTCTGGAGGAAATGGGTCTTGATCGATTCTCTGCGCAAGCTTCTCGACTATCCTTTTGAATGGGTGCTGGCCGGACACGGCGATCGGATTTGTCTGCCACCGTTCGAGATGCACGCGGCTCTTCGGGACTTGATCCGTCGTCGGTCGCCGACTACAGTCGACACGTAGAAGAGATCGAAAGGTTATGGATATTGCCTTCTCTGTGGCTCGCAGAAGTTCCAGCCGGATCATGGATGATCCTACCCAGGCTGACAGCGGCATAGCCGTCTAACTGCACGATGCCGAATACATTGGTCGCCTGGATTGATCGCAACATTCTCTCCCTCGGCCGTGAGGTGCGGCTCTCCTATCTGCCGCCGCTCATGGTCTACGTGGCGTATGGTATCTCCGGTCTTACTGGAATTGTGGGGACCTTCTTCGTCAAGGACTACCTGGGCCTCTCCGCTGCATTTCTTGCCGCACTCGGATTCTGGGCCGGGATTCCCTGGGCTCTAAAGATGCCGATTGGTCATACGGTCGATCTCTTGTGGCGATGGAAGAGTTGGCTCGTTGGCGTGGGCGCCGGCCTGTTGGCCATCAGCCTCGGTATCATGGCTCTGTTGATCGGTGACCGTGAATCCATGACGGCCATCTTGCCGGCCGAAGTCTGGTATGTCCTTAGCGTTCTGCTGGCCCCTATCGGGTACGTCATTCAAGACGCTGTCGCAGACGCTATGACGGTCGAAGCCGTCCCACGCGTTGACGACCAGGGTCGTTCTTTCAATGACCAGACACGGAAACTGATGCATACGACGATGCAGACACTCGGCCGTGTCGCGATTGTCGGAGGGGGCATCCTCGTGGCGCTGGTCAATGTCTACGTCTTTTCGGGAACTGAAGGGCTGCCGCAGACCGACCTCGTGCAGCTCTACAAACGGATCTATCTTATGGCCATGGTGATTCCCGTCGTGTCAGTGGTGGGGGTCGCATTGGCCTGGTGGCTCAAACGGCGGCAGATGCGGCAACTTGCTCAGGAAGGATTCTCGACGGAACAGGTTCGGCAGATGGTGGATGCGCGCGACGCGGACAGCGAGCCGACGAAACCTAATTGGTGGATCCTCGGTGGAAGCTCGGCCTTTGTCCTGTTCACGTTGACGATCGGACTAGGCTGCTTTCCTTATAGGGAGGAAAGCGTGTTTGCCGGTTCTATGGCTAT
>CAZNBG010000557.1:0-1962 GCA_964570915.1 uncultured Nitrospira sp.
CAGAGGCCAATCTTCCCAGGGAAAAACGTGTCGGACCATACATCCATCCGGTACGCCGCTGTGTGCTCGTAGAAGTGACGCACCTCTGGCCTCAGTTGGTCAATGCGGACTCCAGGGCCGTCGAGCACTTCGACATTGGGTATCAGGCCCCCACTCGACGAACGACGGGTCAGCTCCAGATTCTCACGCGCGGCCACCTCTTCGTATGGCCTATCGCCGATGTAATCACTGCCGATCGGCCCCGATAGCCAGGTCACCGACGATTCACGTACGACCCGGCCAAAAATGCGCATCAGGCCGCGTATGACAGTCGCCCCTATCAAGGCGACCAGCCCACGAAGCACACTCAGGGGTTCTTCCGGAATGGATCCTACCCGACTACGATGACCTGCGCTCCCCACCGTTCGTCCTCACGAGTGTCGACCTAACGCTCAAGCGCACCGCGAGCTGCTCAGCCGAGACGTTTCAGATTTATTCCAAACCGCCACCGGGCAGCGATGCGGTGGCGCCCCCAGTTAGCCTGCATTCGAGCTATACTTTGCCACGCATTGTTTGATACGCTTCGCCAAAACCTTGTTGAGATCAGTGTTACCGACAATCAACCTGCCGGCTAGAGCTCCAACTGGCCGACCAGTTGGTTTAGTGCTTAACCAACCTCCCCAGTCAGGTGCGTAGGGTTCCGACGATCGCGCGGGGCATGGGGAAAACTTCGTAGCGTAAGATTTCGTTGGCAGGGTCATGCTTGAGGAGGTCACGCATTGCGGCCTCGTCTTGGACTTGGTACACCCCGATGCCGTACACACCTTGAGGGTCCATCACGGGTCCGAAAACGAGGGCGATGCCGCGGGCGGCTTTGTCCGACCAATAGGCAACATGCCTCTCCATGAGGGTGCGCTCATCGGGAGTCATGTCGAGGTGGAATGTCGGTCTTGGATTCTGGGCTTTGACAAAGAAGTACATACAAGCCTCCAAACACTTTGTTATTTGCAGAGTAAATCCATCAAAAGGACACTCATACCCCTCTGGAGAATAAGCGCCATTTTACTACTTCAGACATCTCAAGCCGGCTAGACATAATGACTTCCGTGGGCAGTAGCTAACCTCCGAGGGAAACCGCGGGTTAGTTTTTGTCGAACCAGAGCCGCATCATGAACGTATCATTAGCACTACCCCATAGGAGGTTAGCCATGGCACACACTAGCATATTGTTCGTTGGATTGGATGTTCACAAAGACAGCATCGCGGTAGCCTATGTGGGTGCAGAGCGTGAAGCTGAGGTGATCTCGCTAGGAACCATTGGGACCCGACAAGGGGATATCGACAAGCTTGTCCGGAAACTGCAGACAAAAGGGCAGCCGCTGCACTTTGGCTACGAAGCCGGACCGTGTGGATATTGGTTGTATGGCTACCTCACGAAATATGACTTCACGTGTTGGGTGGTCGCACCGTCGTGCATTCCGAAGAAGGCCAGTGCTCGCGTGAAGACGGATCGGCGGGAGGCCATGCAACTGGCACGCCTGTTGCGCTCGGGGGATCTCACGCCAGTTTATATCCCTAGTATAGAGGATGAAGCGATCCGGGATGTGGTCCGTGCGCGGGAGGATGTGTTGAAAGCTCTCAAGGCCGCCAAGGTGCGACTCAAGGCATTTCTCCTCCGCCAAGACCTTCGCTATACCGGTCGGGCGAATTGGACGGCAGCGCATTTACGGTGGTTAGCCACTGTGGTTTGCCCTACATCCGCCCAACAGATTGTGTTTCAGGAATATGTCCGCGCCGTCTCCGAACAGACCGAACGGTTGCAGCGCTTGGAAGGAGAACTCCAGGCTTTGGTCCAGACGTGGCGCTGGGCCCCCGTGGTTGAGGCCATTCAAGCGCTGCGCGGGATTCAGTTCACCGCTGCTGTCCCCTTAATTGCGGAACTGGGCGACCTCACTCGGTTTGACACTCCCCGTCAATTGATGA
>CAZNBG010000558.1:0-1953 GCA_964570915.1 uncultured Nitrospira sp.
CAACCGGCGCCCGGGTGGACACCGACTTCTTTGAGCAGGAGCGCTAGAGGAACCCCCGTCCATTCGCTGCAACTGACAAGGCCGAAACTACGCTGAACGTCGGGCCCGGTGGTTGCCGCCCACTCCGATCCGCTGTTGCCGCCGCACTCCAGTACCATTACGCGCGTTACCGACGGCAGCCGCTTGATGTCGGCCACCGTCAAGGAGATCGGCCGATCCACCATGCCGTGAATGATCAGCCGGTGCTGGGCCGGATCGATGAGTGGAATCCCGGCGTGATGCCGCTCGTAGTGAAGAGAGGAGGGCGTTAGCGTGCCGACCGAATCCTGCAGCGGAGTGAAACTGGAACCCGTTTCCGGTGTTTTCGTGTCCCGTCTCCAGCGGACTGCCTTCTCGTATGGTGACCGGTCCCCATAGGGGCCGAGCGGAATTCCCAGCTTGCCTGGCGTCTCGATTGCCAGTGCCTTCTGTTGAGCCAGCAGCCCTCCGCCCATTGCAGCGGCTCCCATTTTCAGGAGCTGACGCCGGCTCGTTCGTTTAGAGTTTTTCATGGACATGTCTCCCGCTAGTTCGACTGAGCTGGATTCCAAAACCTGGCTTCGGCTCCCGGATTTTCACTGTAGACATCCTTAGGGTCGACGCCTCTGTCGAGGATCAATCCAATCCAGGGAGCATCCATTTCTTCCCAGCTTTGTTCTCCGCCATACACGTCTCGATTGGGATCGCGAGCGAATTTGTTATTCGGAGAATTATCGAAGTGCGACATCACCCGAAGCTTCGTGCCTTTCGGGATCTTCAGGGTCTTTTCCAGGTTGTACGTCATCTGCCAGTTGAAGTCATAGCGCGGCTGACTCAGTATCGTTTCAATCTTCCCGTTCGGATACATCAGCATGTATTTCATGTCCTTGCCATGTTCATGCATATGGATACTCATCACGGCCAATTCGGTATCCATTTTGAAGATCACGTCTTTTGGCGGCGCTTCCCAATTGGCATCTCCGGCCGGAATGCGCCATCGTTGCCGGTCATTCCAACCATCGTTACCTCTTGGCTTCAGAGATCTCATGCTGAGTTGCCGTTGAGGCTCTTGTTTTGCGACGACGAATCCGATCTTTGTGACATCGGTAACGGGCTTGCCGATCGGGGTCCAGTGAAGGCTAAGAATCATGTCGGTATTTGCCGGAATCAGATACGCCGCTTTGTAGTAGGCATAATCCAGAGGGGCATAACCTGGCCGATAAAAGCCCTCAAAGCCTGCGGCAGCCCCGTCGGTGATCTTTTCCGACTCGGGAGCCGGACACACCTTCTTTTGATCATCGATGCAAAATGTGACGCGCTGCGGTCTCGGCTGTCCCGGAATATGAATCCCGTTCTCGTCGCGTTTGATGTCGGACCAGTAGAACTGGCCGTACTTCACACCCTCGATATGAGGCGCAAAGCGGACTCCGGCGTGATGCATGACGGCAGGTACACCAGGGCGGATCTCGATGGTGGTCACCCAAGTGTCTTTCTTGAACGGGTTGGGCAGCACCATGATTATGTTCTCGACCCAACCTTTAGCCGGGACGTCAAACGGCGGCACCTCGACCACCACATCCGGTTTCGAACGCCAGCCCTCGACCCACTGAACCGGAGGTGGAGCATCCTTCGCGTCGCCTTCAATCGCACCGCCGTCGGCCCATTTGGCGATGGTGTCAATCTCATTCTGGGGAAGAGAGAAGTTATCGACAAAATGCCCGTATCGCGGATCGAGCCCTCCCGGCGGCATTTTTCGTTCAATGACGGCGGCTTTCATGGCTTTGGCCCACGGACGTGTGGTCTGGTAACTGAGAAAGGAAATCGGCGCGACCTCGCCTGGCCGGTGGCAGCTTTGACATTTCGTCTGCAAGATCGGGAGAACATCTTTGTAAAACGTTACGGTTGCTCCGGTCGTTCCGCCCCCACCCTGAGCGA
>CAZNBG010000559.1:0-1946 GCA_964570915.1 uncultured Nitrospira sp.
CGCGCCGCGCCCGCACCGGTTGCGGGTTAATCGGCACTGGGTCTCACATGTTTCGCCCACACTGGCTCCCATGCGCCGCCGGAAAAAATCCTCTCCCCTCAGCGATTGGGACCGGCAGTTTCTCTGGCACCCCTTTACTCAGATGCAGGAATGGGAACAGGATGAGCCGCTCATTATCGAGCGGGGAAAGGGGTCCCATCTCATCGACATCAACGGCCGGCAATACTTGGACGGCACCTCCTCGATTTGGGTTAACCTCCATGGCCATCGACATCCCATTCTTGACCGAGCCCTGAAAACACAACTCAACAAGATTGCTCATTCGACACTGCTCGGACTTTCCAATCCACCAGCGATCCGCTTAGCACGAGAGCTGATCCGCATCGGTCCAAAGGGACTTTCACGGGTGTTCTATTCCGACGACGGCTCGACCGCGGTCGAAGTCGCGCTCAAGATGGCCGTGCAGTACTGGCAGCAGGCGCATCCAGAGGCAGGACCCAAAAACAGCTTTCTCCATTTGAAACTCGCCTACCATGGCGACACCGTCGGTGCGGTCAGTGTTGGGAACATTGAACTTTTTCATCATCGGTTCAAACCATTGCTCTTTCCCACAGTCGAAGCTGAACCTCCATATTGTTACCGCTGTCCGCTGGAACTGACCTATCCAACGTGTAGGCTCGCCTGCCTTGACCCTATTGAGCTGATCTTGAAGGAACACCATCGCCACTTGGCAGGATTTATTATCGAGCCGTTGATCCAAGCGGCAGCAGGCATGATCACCCAGCCCGACGGCTATCTCAAGCGGGTGAGAGAGCTTTGCCCAAGATATCTTGTCCTGCGTATTGCTGTTGAAGTGGAAACCGGTTTCGGTGGAACAGTTACCATGTTCGCCAGTCAACAGGAAGGGGTGACACCGGATCTCATGGCCATCAGTAAAGGGCTGACCGGAGGCTATATGCCGCTGGCCGCGACGCTGACGACCAACGATATTTACAAGGCCTTTCTTGGGAAGCACGAGGACTACAAGACCTTTTTCCACGGCCACAGCTATACGGGTAACCCTCTCGGCTGCGCCGTTGCACTCGCCAATCTCGAGGTGTTCCGGAAAGAACGTACGCTCGCGCGTTTGCAACCGAAGATTAGGTTGATGTCAACATTGCTTCGTCCCCTCCGCAAGCTTAAACATGTTGGTGATATCCGCCAGCAGGGATTCATGGTAGGAATTGAACTGGTCACTAATCGCATTGACAGAATTCCGTTCTCTCCGGAAGCACGAATCGGGCATCACGTTGCTCAAGAAGCCAAACGCCGAGGTTTACTTTTACGCCCGCTCGGACACATCGTCGTCCTGATGCCTCCTCTTGCCACTGATCCGAAAACTCTCGCTCGCATGGTCGATATCCTTCGCCGATCGATCATGACCGTGACAACGAATTAGCCAATCCTCCTCAACTGACCACCAAGCACCACACTACAGTCAGACCATTCAATTCAATCAAAAGACTGCCACAGTCACCTGCATTTTCAATTGGTTATGAGGCTAATGTGTGAGTGCTAGATTTCAAAAATACAGGGCCCTTCAGGGAATTTTGCATGAGGCGTACCCTTCTGATAATAAGCAAGGTCTTCTTGACCTTCTGTTTCCTTCCCCTGGCCTGGGGAAACGAAGATCAACCCTTCGATCAGGTTGCCCAACGCTGGGCTGCGATAGTTTCGGAACAGCCCGATCCTTCTGCCCCTTCAAGCAACCCAACATTTAGTCCGCTCTTTCAGACGGCCATCACATCGACTTTTGCATTGGCTCCGGTCCTATCCACTCGTCTCCGGGACCTCTCGCCGGAAACAGATGGTCCTCGGACAAAGGGATTCTTAGCCAAGACAATCTGGCTCAAAGGAACCTTGGTAACCGAGACAGAGATTGCCAACAGCTCGGGTGGAGCAGGTTG
>CAZNBG010000560.1:0-1940 GCA_964570915.1 uncultured Nitrospira sp.
TTTGCAACCGGCCTTTTCGATGTAGGTTTTTTACTCGCCGTCAGCATGTTTGGAACCCTGAAACATCATGTGTTCGAAAAGATGAGCGAATCCGGTACGATTGGGATTCTCATTCTTCGAGCCCACGTGATACCAGAGGTTCACATGCGCCACCGGGAGCTTTGAATCATGGTGCAGAATGACCTGCAAGCCGTTGTCTAATCGGTATTTTTCAAATGGAATATTCAGCTCAACAGACAATGGGTCTCCTTAGATTTAAATGAAATTGTTGGTGAGTGAGGACGGGAACATTTCCCAGTATCCTGCGGTCACGTTGCAAATGTGTACATCCCAACCAGTACCGGCCAGATACCACTCCAGCCATTGCTGGACGAAGTCGAGGTTGCCGCTGGTGGTGGTCACAAAGTAGTGATCATCCTTGAGACGAGAGATCGTACCGTCATCCAGAATGATTCCGCCCTCATCGCACATGAGCGCGTAGCGCACACGTCCAGGCTTAAGATCGGAGAATCGGTGCGTATACACCCGGTCGAGCAGTTGGCCAGAATCCTTGCCACGTATATCCAGCTTGCCCAAGGTGCTGACATCGATGATTCCGACACCTTCGCGAACTATCTTGTATTCCGATAGAACGGATTCGCTTTCATCAGCGGCTGGATGGCTTTTGTAGTAGCGAGGACGTTTCCAATCGCCCATGTCCATCCAGCAAGCACCAAACCTCTCGTGAGAGTAGTGCATCGGAGTACGTCGAATCGGGTGATGCCGTGGTCCTGCCAGCGCGCCCAGCGTCACCGAGGGGTTCGGAGGACGAGAGGTGGTGACACCGGTGTCAGCAAACGATCGCCCCGTCTGGCCTGCACAGACGCCGATTGAGGATAACTGGCACATCCGGCCTTGACATGGCCCCATTGTTGTCGTGGTGTAGCGCTTCAGCGTCTCGATGTGATCGAACCCCTCGGCGATTCCGTCGCACAAGTCTTTGCCCGAGACATCGGAGCAAAGACAAACAAATGCCCGCTTGCTGCATGACAGCGGTATGTTCGCATTGGCGGGTATTGCTCCCGCGGCCTCGCCAACCACTGAAACATGGGCTGGCACGACCTTAGACAGAAAGGCCTGGTGCGGGGTACTCCATTCGAGTTTTCCCCCGGCCTGGGCAACGAGGCCGACATCGGGCACGCGAAGCCCGCAGGTCACAATCAGGTCGCAGGAACAAGCTCCGGTTTGAGTGCGAACGCCTCGCACTCGGCCAGGTCCAATCGCTCTTACGATTTGACCGGGCTCCACGGTTGCTACGATCTCCGTTCCGGCATCCTTTAAGTCAACGCACACTTCATCAGCCGCACTCGCAGTGCCCACCACCACTGCGCGCGCGCCCGGGGCGATGCCATATAGTTGCAGCATCCGCTGTACGCCTGTAGAAAGCATCACCCCGACCAGGTCGTTGTTGGGGAAAAGAAGGGGAGTCTCGTAGGCGCCTGTCGCCACCACTATGTGTCGTGCTCGCAAGTGAACCAGACGTTCGGCTGCGCTCGAGTGAGGACTGAATTGAAGAACTCCGAGAAGATTGCCTTCGTAAAGACCGAAGCAATAGCTGTGCTTCAGAATCCTGACATTAGCAGCTCCCTCAAGCCGCGCAATGAAATCGCTTGATATCTCTCCCGCACGCTTGCGATATCGGAGTTGCCCTCCCAGCTTCGGCTGATCATCGATGAGGACTACTTCCTCGCCGCGTTCAGCGGCCCCGTGCGCGGCATGAATGCCCGACCACCCACCGCCGATCACGGCAGTGTCGGCGTGCATCCAAGCGTGCTCATACTCCGTCTGAGCGGTAGAAAGAACTTCGCCCAGACCAGCAGCTTTCCGGATGGCTGGTTCGGCAGCGTGCCACATCGCCGGGTGAGTGAACGTCTTGTAATACCAACCCACTGGCATGAGCC
>CAZNBG010000561.1:0-1909 GCA_964570915.1 uncultured Nitrospira sp.
AAGCGAGTGAAAGTTGTCGCGCATCGGCACATTGTGTGTCGGGAACATCACATTGACGTCGACGACCGGAGACATTAATGCCGGAACCGGTTCCATTAAGGATATCACGCAGTTCCCGATCCGAGAACAACGCCCCGACGGCGTCGTCGTGACGACGCTGTTCGCCGTTCCCGGCAGCGGCATTTTTACGTTTCACCCGAAAGATGGCGATCTGCCGAATGTGCCCGCCTTCGATCCTGTTTCACCGTTGGAGGCACGGGTGATTCTGCACCGATTCTTGGGGCATGACGTGTCCAATCTGGAGGCGTTGCTGCCGGCCGCGCGTGAAGCCTGGAGGAATCAGTATGAGCAGCGGGTTAGGCAGCTTTTTGCGGGATTTCGTCTCGGCGATATCCAGCTCACTGCCGCGCACAACGTGATCGTTCCTCCGGCCGGCATCCGTGGAAGAAACGTGACGATCAATGCGGGCCATAACCTAGAACTGCAGGGGGGCGTCATCAGAGGCGTTACGACCGTCAACGTCGGAGGTCAATTGATCGGAAGCCTGAGCGGATTCCAGGGCGTATTCACCGTCAATCTGGGAGGGATCGCCGGCGGCTCACCCGGGACCACGTTGGGTTTGGGTTCGATCAGCGGTGGGATCGGCACGGTGACGACTTCATCCACGGTGATGGCCAGCACCGCTGCCGTATCGATGACCAGTTCGAAAGCCGCAGATGAAGCCCAAAGTATTCAGCCGGTGACTGAATCAAAAGTCGTCTCGGACCGCACAGGCAAGAAAGGTGGCGGGCAGGGAACATCGGGTTCGTTGCGCATCAGAGACAAAGTCAAAATCAAGATCGAGACCAAACCAGAAGGTGCGACCTAAGCAACGCGTGGCGCGAAGCCAAACGATACAGAAGACCAGTTTGACACTCAAGGGCGGGAAAGGAGGGGGGGAATAAGAAGAGGAGATAGTTCGTACCATTAAGCCTATCGAAGCGATTCACAGCCACTATGGAGGGAGAGTTATGAGACAGACGTTTATGAGAAGAAAAGCCGGGATCTTGGCTGCTGCTGTTGCCGCCATTATCGGCGGAGGTGGATTTGCGCCGGCCGGCGCATACACCATCAACAGCGGGGATCTGGTCCTGGCCATCTATGGCAACGGCACTGAGTACTACCGAAATCTTGGACAGGCGAACACCTTGCTCACCACTGGGGCGACCATCAATCTGAATCTGAGCTCACTGAATCCATTGACCGCGGTCGGCGGCTCTGAGCCGGTTCAATGGACCCTTGTCAGAAACACGTTCGGGGCCGGGATCCCAGGGTCGCAAACCTTCGCCAACTTCGCATCGAAACTGACGTCCCAACAAATTCTCGACTCAGGGAACAGTTATAGCGTGCCGCAGGCCAACGGGAATATCACTTCTTGGCAGAGCAACATTGGTCCAGTTTCTGCCCCGCTTGGAACCGAGGTGCTCCTGCCCAAGACCGACCCTGGTTCATTTACCACGCAGATGGGAATAGGCGGCATGCTGAACGGCACGTTCCCCGGCATCCTGGAGGGGGGATTGGGGACCTTTATGACAATCCTTCAGGGAAGAGTGGCGGGCAATGTCCTCAGCGATGTCGGTGGAGCTCTGCTGTCGGCCGATGGACAGCTGAAGATCTGTGGCGGTGCAGGATGCACGATCGAGCCGGTGCCGGTACCGGCGGCTGCAGTGCTCTTTGCCAGCGGGATCTCCGCCTTGATCGGACTCGCCCGCCGAAAACCGAACGAAGAAAAGACGACAGGTTGATCGTCCGACCGATGAGTACAGCACCTTATCACTTTGACAGATGACAGGAGAATGATTATGTCGAGATGTAAAAGCTCCCACAAAAGAATTGTATCGTGGCTGCTCGGCTCCGCCTGCTTCGCCGT
>CAZNBG010000562.1:0-1905 GCA_964570915.1 uncultured Nitrospira sp.
TTGCTCATTGCAGCGCTCGCAGTACCACGCAGGGATCTGGTGTCCCCACCAAATTTGCCGTGAGATACACCAGTCTTTGATGTCCCGCATCCAGCCAAGATAGTTGTTGATCCAGCCTTCGGGGATGATCCGAATCTTACCGGTCTCGACCGCGTCGATCGCGGGGATGGCCAGCGGTTTGATCTTCACGAACCACTGAGGCGACAGATAGGGTTCCACCACCGTTTTGCAGCGGTAGCATTTCCCCACCGATAGCGTATGATCCTCGACTTTCGCGAGGATCCCGCGCTCCTTAAGCAGCGCTTCAACCTTGGGACGGGCTTTGGCGACCGGGAGTCCCTGAAGGGCTTCGATGACGGCGGGGTCGACGCCGGCTTTTTGCATTCCGGAGGCATCAAGCAGCGCCTGATGATCGAGAATTGGGAGACGCGGCAGGTGATGGCGTTCGCCCGCCTCGTAGTCGTTGAAGTCGTGAGCCGGTGTAATCTTCACCGCGCCGGTGCCGAACTCGCGGTCGACAAGGATGGCATCGCCGACGACGGGAATCGTCCTGCCGGTGAGCGGCAGGTTGATCTGTCTGCCGATCAGGTGATTGTAGCGGTCGTCTTCAGGATGAACGGCGACGGCTGTGTCGCCAAGCAGGGTTTCCGGGCGTGTGGTGGCGACGGTCAGTCGAGTGTCGGGGACGTCGGCAAGCGGATATTCGATCGAATAGAGTCTGCCTCTGACGTCCTCATGCTCGACCTCAATATCCGAGAGCGCGGTCAGGCAGCGAGGGCACCAGTTGATAAGGCGTTCACCGCGATAGATCAAGCCATCCTCGTGAAGACGCACAAAGACTTCGAGGACCGCTTTCGAGAGCCCCTCATCCATCGTGAAGCGCTGTCGAGCCCAATCGCAGGATTCGCCAAGTCGTTTCTGCTGTCGGACAATAGTGTCGCCGGAGGTGGCTTTCCATTGCCAGACTCGTTCGATAAACCGGTCCCGTCCCAGAGCCTCTCGTGACAACCCTTCGACCGCGAGCTGTTTCTCCACGACGTTTTGGGTTGCAATACCGGCGTGATCGGTTCCGGGGAGCCAGAGGGTATTTCGTCCCTGCATGCGCCGCCATCTAATCAGGATATCCTGCAGGGAATGGTTGAGCGCATGACCGACATGGAGTGATCCGGTGACGTTGGGTGGAGGAATCACAATGCAATACGGTTGCCCTGGTTGTTCCAATGCGGCGTGGAAGTATCCGTGTGTGAGCCACTCCTGAGACCAGCGGTCTTCCACGGCCTTCGGATCATATGTTTTGTCGAGTTGGCGAATGGTCATCGTTCCATCGGAGTCCAACCGTCAGGTCGGCATCTTAGCATGTCTGTCTCACACAGAAAATGGCGCGAGTCTCGGCTTGTGACCTTGTGAGGCATGTGCTATACAGTCGCCCGCCAATGAGTGATCAATTACACTACCGTAGGGAGGACCATGGCACGAGGTCGTGAGAAAGATCGCAAAACGAGAAAGAAACATCGGAAGAATGTGAAGCGGGTGAAAGCTCTGGCCAAGGCCCGGCGAGGGAAACGGGGCAAGAAAGCTAGTAATTAGGCGGGCGTGAGGTTTCTTCGGTCCCGATCAGACGCTTGAGTTCTGCTTTGATGTGCTGCTCGGCGACTTCAGGCACGATTCGCTGAACCGCCTGCTCGACAGTTTGTTCGGCTGTTGCTCGCACCACGTTGTCAGTCAGCAACGGAGCCTGTTTCTCCACCGCCTGTCGAAGCTCATCTTTGACCAGCTGATCGATCGTTCCCCTCTGTTCCTGTACAACGGCGGGCAAGTGCTGACGAACACCGGATTCGGCCTGTTGCCTTAACAGTATGTGTATGCTTTCCTCTATGGCGCGTTTTGCCACATTCGGTAGTGTAT
>CAZNBG010000563.1:0-1895 GCA_964570915.1 uncultured Nitrospira sp.
CGTGGGGGTGGAGACCGTCACAAGCGGATACTAGGCTGGCGATTTGCAAAGGTCAACATGAGCAGGAGACACTTCCACCCTTGGCCGCAAACATGACGAGTGCGGCGTTCACTCCGAATCCTTGGACTCCAGCCCCGCGCCTTCCAGCATCCGCCGCAATGCTCGTTCCCCGCCCGCTCCACGTTGCGTATCGACGATTTTTCCCTCGCGATCGACCACGACGTAGATCGGATAGGAGTTGGCGGCATACATCGCAGCTAGATTGGTATCGTCGGTCAATACGATCCGGCACTTGCGCGGATGTTCTTTCAAGTATTGCAGAACTTTCTTTTTGGACTCGGCAACATCCACGGCGAGTACGATCAGTCCCTTGTCGGCAAATTCTGCTGTGATGTCGTTCACCAGCGATTCTTCGCTCTTGCAATACGGACACCACGTCGTCCAGAACTGAAACAGAACGACCTTCCCCTTCACGGACTCGTTATTGAACTGTTCGCCCTCGAGGGTCTTGGCCCTAAAGCGAGGCGCCGGCTCGCGATCGTCTGATCCGGCAAACGCCAGGCAAGCCGTCAGCATGAGAAGCCACAGGATCCGACTCCGTAACACATATTTCGTCCGCATCGCGGAACTATAACACGGTTGTGAAATCACGGCAGTTCTTAACTGAGAAGATTATTGTCGGTGAGTTTTTGCGGTACGATCGGTGATCCACACAACTCTGCGACGTTACAGTAATATTTCAGGTTTGCGATGAAGTAATCCTCGAATTCAAAGGTCAATAATGAAACATCGCTATTGCGCTGTGCTCGCTCTGGCTTTGTCCTTGTCGATAAGCGCTGCCGCAGACCGAGTTGCGGATGCGGTCGACGAATACATCCGCGCGGAGATGGAAAGGCAGCATATTCCCGGGCTGGCTTTGCTGGTATCCCGCAACGGTCAGCCGATCTGGGCGCAGGGATATGGCCTCTCGAACGTGGAGCTGCAGGTCCCGGTGAAACCCGAGACCATTTTTCAATCGGGATCGGTCGGTAAGCAGTTCACCGCAACCGCAGTGATGATGCTGGTCGAGGAAAGCAAGATCGGTCTGGAGGATCCGCTCACCAAGTACTTCCCGGACGCGCCCGCTGTATGGAAACAAGTCACGGTTCGCGAACTGCTCAGCCATACCGGCGGCTTCACCGACTATCCGAAAGGCTTCGACTTCCGCAAAGACTACACCGAAGATCAGCTCATCAGGATTGTCGAGGGCATCCCGTTGGCGTATCCGCCGGGCACTAGTTGGAGCTACAGCAATCTGGGATATCTGACGCTCGGAATCCTCATCCACAAAGTGACCGGCGAGTTTTATGGTGACTTTCTTCAGCAGAGGATTTTCAGGCCACTGGAGATGAACACGACACGCATCATCAGTGAGGCCGATATCATTCCGAATCGAGCTGCTGGATACCGCTTGGTCAAGGGAGAACTCAAGAACCAGGAGTGGGTCTCGCCTGTGCTGAATACTACTGCAGACGGGAGCCTCTATTTTTCCATCCTTGACCTTGCCAAATGGGACGCCGCGCTCTACACCGACAAACTTCTCAAGCGATCAACGCTGGAGCAGATGTGGACTGTGGCCAAACTGAAGAACGGGCAGCAGAATTCCGGCAAGTACGGCTTCGCGTGGTTCATCGGGACCAAGAACGGCCATCATGTGGTTGAGCACGAAGGCCAATGGCAGGGATTCGAGACCCAGATCTCACGCTATGTCGACGACCGCCTCACTGTGGTGGTGCTGACAAATCTCGGCGACGCGAAACCCGAAAGGATCGCGGACCGCGTCGCAGAAATTTATTTTGCGGGAACTACTAAATAAAAAGCCGGAGGCTTTCGCCTCCGGCTTGCACGGGTCAAAG
>CAZNBG010000564.1:0-1853 GCA_964570915.1 uncultured Nitrospira sp.
AACTCCGCAGGACGGCAGGCATCCGGAGTTGGAGTATGCCAGCAGCGACTCCGACATCCGGCACCGCTTAACAATCACCGGCAGCTACGAACTCCCCGGTATAAAGGGATTTGGCCAGTTACTCGACGGCTGGAAGCTCAACACCATCGTGAACCTTCAGACTGCCCAACCCTGGAACATCCAAGACGGGGGTAACGATTTCAGCGGGACCGGAGAACGCGTTGACCGCTGGAACTTCTATGGAAACCCCCAGGACTTCAGTGCTTCCGGCGGAAGCGGTCTTCCCTACTGCGACTTCAGTAACTACACCGCGAAGGGTATCGCCGGCGTCAATTGCTATAGGCAATCCATCGTTTCCGGCCTCTATACGAACCTGCCCGCGTCAGTGGCTCAGCAGTGTCTGGCAGTCGCTCCCGACCTCAATACGCTGACTCAGGGCGGCTGCTACGTGTCCGGCAAGTCGGTGATGGTTCCTCCCAAGCAAGGAACCTTTGGCACGATGGGCCGGAACATCTTCCGCGACACGGGCTTCAAGAACGTGGATTTCTCCGTATTCAAGAACTTCAAGTTCAAAGAACGGTACAGCGCCCAGTTCCGGGTCGAGCTCTTCAACCTGTTCAATCACCCCATTATCGCCAATCCGTACGGCGCAGCGAATGGCTCCAACCTCGGCGATGATCCCTCAAGCCCAGGCGGGTTCGGTGGTGGGGGCGCCACGCCCGACGTCGCGGCCGGCAATCCGCTCGTCGGATCGGGAAGCAACCGCGTGATGCAACTCGGGCTGAAGCTCACGTTCTGATTCGGAAGCTGTGAATGAAGTACAGGCGGGCATCTTTGCGATCAGAGCACGATCGACAAGTCCGCCTGTACTGGAATCGCGACGCTCGTTATACATCCTGAATCAAGAGCGTTAAAACACGGCTATCTCGTCTTTCAAGATTAGGGCTCCGGAAGCATTGCGACGGCTTTCTTGATCAGACTGGCGTGAATAACCGATGCGAGAGACAGCCGCTCTTTTTCCGATGTTAGATTCTCAACGACCTGCTGCGTCACAAGGCCGACGATGAAATGGACCGTCTCACCCGTGTGCATTCTTCCGCCATACGTCCGATTATTCGAAGATAGGTAAACGGGGCCTCCGCTGTTGCCGGGGAAAATGGGGAAATCGAAGAGAAACTTTTGTGTGGATTCCGTCGGCAAGAGTGGATATGACGCAATTTTGCCGCTGCGCAGAATTGCGAAACCTGCTGCGTTGGATTCCGCGCCGAATGGGTATCCGAGACAAGTAAGCTCTTCCCCCGGATTGACTTCGAATTCCGAGAGCATCTCATCGTCAGCCAGAAGATTGGTTGAAATGATCGGAATCTGCACGCCCTGTGGCAGCGTGATGTACATCGCAGCCACATCGACATCATTTGGACCGACCCAAAGGGGCTGCCCCGCGTCCCGAATTTTCGTGAGATATCGCACTCGGTCCCATCCTGAAGCCGTTCGCCTTCTGAGATTGAGTATTGCCGTATCGCCGCGAATCCCTTCGAGAACGTGACGTGCTGTGATCAGCACGGTTCGGAATTTAGCGCTGTCGGGAATCGGTCGCGACATCAGGAACACGGTCCCAAGAGTCACACCGCGAGGTTCTGCCGGACCTTCAATCTTGAACGTGGTTTGAAACAAAAGAGTGTTGAACTCGGTATCCTGCGCCCGGGCAGGGATACACATCCCCAATGCAACGGTAATGGACAGGACCGCGATCAACCAATGCTTCACGGCCCAATTGTACGTTTAATTACCCATCGAAGAGGGAACGCATTCTTTTTGCCTTTTTCTCCCCGCCTCGGGTCGGGCCTGGGGGG
>CAZNBG010000565.1:0-1852 GCA_964570915.1 uncultured Nitrospira sp.
AATCGCTCGTATTCCGGCAGACGAAAATACGTTCGCCTTTTGTACTGGGTGGCCCCGTTCCAAACCGCATGTTTTTCGGTCGCGATGGCGAGATCGCGCAAATCGTCGAACAGATGAACGCACAGCGGTCGTGCATCGTTCTGGGTGGACGGGCGATAGGCAAGACGTCCGTCCTTCAGCGCCTCAAACGTGTGACGCTTCCCAAGACGACAATCAGCCAGTGGGCGACCTACCACTCTTGTGAAACTGCGCCTACCGAGGAGGCTTTTTATGGCGCCCCAGTTTTGGATTGGTCACCGGAGCCGCCGCCGAACGCTCCACGAACGTATGGTTAATTGCTTGCTAACCCCACAGGCGGAACCGTTTTGCTTATCGATGAAGCGGACGTCTGGGTGGACCGCGATCGTATCAATAATTGGCGACTCTTCGGAAAGCTTCGAGGCTTGAGTCACGACCAGAGAATGCGTGTAGTGCTGGCCGGCGAGCATAAATTGTTGCGCACGATCTCCGGCAAGGAAGGCCCCCTAGGCAATTTTGGAACAACGATTCAACTGGGGCCTCTCGACGAGAATGCCGTAAGATTGCTTGTGACCGTTCCGTTTGAACTCCTGGACGTCGAGTTGATAAATGGGGAGAAGATCATCGACCAAATCAACGGCGTTACGGGCGGTCATCCCAGTATGGTCCAACGCCTCTGTCGAAGGCTGGTAGACTTCATGAATCAACAGCGGACCCGTCAACTAACTCTCGATACAGTAAATGAGGTGTCCAAGAGCCGTGACTTTCTGAAAGACGACTTTCGAGTCGTGTTCCTGGAGAGAATAACAGCATTGGAGCTCGTTATCACTATCCTGATGATGCAAAGCCCTGAGCTTCTTGAACTAGAAAACATCCGCCAAGCACTAAGGAACACCATCGGGCACGCTATCCCAAAAGAGGAAGTTGAAGACGCTGTCGATAGGCTCGTGAAACTACGATCGATTCTGGTGCCGGAAGACAGCTCAGGACATTATAGGTTTTCCTGTCCTGCGACACTGCCCAATGTCGTGCGCTATTTCGCCACGAGCGAAGACTTGCTAGTGGCCGTCGCGAGATATTCCAAGGAGTTGAACCGTGCTCTGCCGCGCTCCGTTTAAGGCTGGAGGACCGATACTCCCCCCGAGTGAAGTCTATATACCTCGTAGCAATCGGGCCAACAACCGGAGCACCGTCGAGGAATACGTATCCGATCTGATTCAGGACAATAAGTACGTCTCACTCATCGAACCTCGCCAACAAGGTAAGACGAGTCTGATTTTGCATCTAGAAAAGCGTCTGGAAAAAAACGGCGTCTTTGTATACATTGATGCGTCCACAATTTCCGGCACAAGCGAAGAATGGTACCAGCAGATCGCGGGCAGGATATTAACCGCTCTTTCGAGCCGACCAGATAGTTTTCCGCCTCAATCGTTGCCGAGTCCGCTGCAGCGATCCCAAGAGTGGTACCCGTTTCTTGTTACCCTGGCGCGAAGACATTCGAACCGGATTCTTGTCGTGCTCGATGAGGTTGGCGCCGTCCGATTTGACGGTTCCGGTCACTTCTTCAGTTGCATTCGCGCCTTGACGACTGTTCAACCAAGGGGGCTGAATTTCATCTTATCGGGGTGTTTCCATCCTTGCGATCTGGTTAAGAATCCGGCCTTCTCTCCCTTCAACGTAGCAACTCACGTACCTTTGCCGGATTTTACGACGGATGAAGTGAAGACGTTGGTCGGGAAGGTTCAATGGCAACAGCCAGACGCTCTTGCCGCAAGGATATTCGAGTGGACCGGCGGCCAGCCCTATCTTACTCAAATGCTCTGTGGGAGCCTCG
>CAZNBG010000566.1:0-1846 GCA_964570915.1 uncultured Nitrospira sp.
CAACGATCGAACTGGTAAAAGCGCGTGCTTCGATTGGTGAGATCGTTAGCCGTCTGCGTGCAGTGTTCGGCGCCTACGTCGAGGAACCGGTCTTCTGACCGAGGCGAGAACCATCAGGATCGCTCCTCGGCTACTGGGGCGGACTTCCCTCCGCGGTGGATCCGGAAAACACTTGCCGGCCATCGGCCAATGTCACTTTGCTGCCATTAGCCATTTTCGATCCATCCTTGGCGCGATAACCTTGGACCGTGATTTGATCGCCTATCTTCAAGGAATTTTGCGTCCATCCTGCTCGCCGCAGAATCAATGGAGGGCCGAGTTCGATATTCCAATTCGTCACCTTGCCGCTCTCATCTTTCACATCAATGTAGAAGCGGGCGTGAGGATTCATCCACTCAATCTTTGTGACGGTTCCAGTGAGGCGGATCGGATTGTCCTTGTCGTACTGTCCAGCAAAGGCGTGGTGTGCAAACGCCGACCAGACGAACGCGCTCAGAGCCAAGCTGGCCACTAAGAAACTCAGCGCAACTCTTCTTTTCATTGACGTCCCGTGACCTCCAGTGACTTCGACGTTCATTTACCGACCATGTGTTCCGCATCCTGGTTGTTCTCGTTGCAAATGTATTCCCAGATCTCCTCACCCGGAGCGAGATCGGCCACTTGCCGTACTTGCCAAGGCTTCGAAAAGGTTCCGGTATCTTCGTAGGTAGTCTCGAATTCGAGATGACCTAAGTCCGGCCGGCGGATGCGTGTGGTCATTCGCAACTTTTCACTATGCGGAAAGTTGCCGGGCATCCAAGACTTATCATTAAAACCGATGGTATCAACAACCAGCGTGTCGCCCTCCCACTTGCCGATGGAATGACCGAGCCATGTGGGGTCCAGGTCTGCAGGATGACCCCGGTCCAAGAAAATCTGGCGGAAGGCTGGATTGTTACCCTCGCTGATAATCAGCAGAAGTGTCGGGGTCTGGACCAACTTATTCAACCAGACTGCAGACATCAGTTGCGGGCTTCCCGGCAGGCAATGCACTCCTGGCGAATCCTGGCCATTGTTCTCGGTCCGCTCTTTAGCAATATCCGCTGCCCAAGGCAGCGCTGGGGGTTTCTCGGCAGAGATTTCCGCGTCGGGATCGGCATCCCTGACCGGATGCCACACTCCGGTAAAGTCGGGTTTACCGTCGGGGGTGCGGGGCGCCGGGCCGGATGGCACCGAATGCACGCCTCGGATATCCTGATAGAACTCACGTCCATCACCTAAGGTATTCAGCTGGTTTTCCGCGAGCTGCATGTCGAGGCGCAATTTTTGTCCGTCCTGGATCACAACGCCAGGTTTGCGATAAGTCACGAAACCCGGTATCACGATGAACAGGTCATAGGTTCCCGGCGGCAACTGCTCGAGCGTGTAGTTGCCTGTGGACGAACTCGTGGCCTTGTAGGTGGCACCGGTCTGCACGTTTTTCGCCTGAATCGGAGCGCTGGGAACTGTTGCATGCTGCGAGTCGGAGATCACGCCGTTGATGGACCCTAGATCGCCCTGGGCCAGCACCCACGGCGAGAAAATCAGCAGGCCCAGTATAGCGATCGATCTGACAGACCTTGGCATCGGAAAGCTCCTCTCTCGTGGGCGATTACCCCCTATACAACGCCAATTATCTTGTTCCGTCTGTACTGCATCGAATCTTACGCGGCTCCGGTGACAAGTCAAGTTCTAAGGATCCGGCAGTGCCCGGACGACGTGCGGCTAATCGCTGATTTGGACGTACAGTCTGCAACGGAAGCTGGTGCGAGAGGATTTGAACCCCGACCCGAACCAGATTTGAGCTCTTGTTGGCGGCCTCTTCATC
>CAZNBG010000567.1:0-1795 GCA_964570915.1 uncultured Nitrospira sp.
GTTCTCCGCGAGGAGAACAGTGGGGCTTCCGGACTCGTTCCCGCGAAGTCGAAGATACGCATTCCACGAACTCTTCCGGGGGCCACCGTTAGACTACGCGTCACTTTCAAAGCACCCCCTTATCCATGCACGTGTGAATCATACTGGAAAATGACAGACACTAGTGGCCGTCACAGCTTCCCTATGAAAAAGGGGTTATACTGCCGGGTCAAAGTTGTGTACTGAGGTTCCCGATAAGGTCATCCGAGAGCGCATTCGAGGTATGGCAGCAAAGCACCATTACTGGAGGGAAACATCCTGGGTGGCAAGCATTGATGTATTCCGCTGCGCGCCGAAGACCTCCGGCCTAAAAGCTCAGCAGAGAAGGTTCGAGTCCTTTCTACCCTGGGGACAACTTGTCCGAGAGGCACTTCTACTCGTGTCTCCACCCACCGTCCGGAGCAAACGAAAAACCGCTCAGTTGAGCGGTTATTTTCGTCCATCCACATCTCATTAGGGTCAACGCATCGTGAACCGCACATCGTGCACCGTTGTGGACGACGTTCGAACCTGGCTGTTTAATTCTGAAGGATTTGCGCTATCTGCTCTGCACTTGGCCCCACGCCGCGATCAAATGACGCCACAAGTTGGTGAAGCTGGCTATGCTCAACGGTAACGCAGACCCAAAATAGTTGGTCACTGCCATACTCAGCGGCAGATCAATTTAGAACCACTGCTGCTTTCTGATCCGTCGCGCCGGCGCACCCACATAAAGGTAGCCCTCCTCTGTATCCTCAGTTACCACAGCGCCCGCTGCTATGATCGTCCCTCTCCGAATCGTAACGCCGCCAATCACCAGAGCCCCCATACCGATCAGGCATCTGTCCTCTATCATTGGTGCCGGTTCAAGACCGGGCTCCTTCCGTGCGTGAATTAGGCTACCCTGAACCACACATTCAGCTCCGATCACGGCATCATTACAGATGAAGCCCGAGATCGTACTCCTTGAGCCAACCCGAACACGACTGTAGATGCGTGCGCCGTATTCAATCACACAATCGTCGCCAAACCGGCAATCCTCCCCAACAAAACAGTGGTAGTCGACCCTCAACCGCTCACCGATGGTCGTACCACCACATATAATGGTATGTCCCAGAATTCTCGCATCGCTCCCGATCATTGTAATGCCAGGAGTGCGATCTGAGAACTCTTTTGGCGACCACTGAGCATGTTGGAAGCAGAAGGCGCCTATCACAGAGTACGGCCCAATAAATACGGGTCCGCCAAATTCAACAGGTGGATATATTATTGAAGTCTTGTGATGCAAGGAACGGCCGCTCATACTCTGGGGGAGGTCCCTACGGTGCGACAATAATTCTTCAGGAAGAAGCGGTGAATCTCCCGAGCCATGCACTCATAGTGCACCATATCACGGGGTCGGTCCGCCAGAATGCCGATGTCGACGTTATCTATGACAATTCCGCGATCAAGTGCCTGGATGACGAGCGCAATGTCCCAGGACCAGTCATCCGGGAGATCTTGCCACGCTATTTCGTGGGCACTAAAGCAGTACGTTCCGCTAAGTGGTGTCGGTAAACCAGCAAGGGCTGGAAGCAGAAATTCGAGATACGGACGCACGACTAATCGTGTCACGGGAAACTTATCATAGGGGGAAGTAAAAACTGCTCGTGTCAGGGAACGCCTCTCTGGACGGCACAGCTTGTCCACCCACGGAGTGCTCCAATTGGAGATGTCGGCGTCGGTTCGTAGAATGAACTCGGTATCCGCTGTAAACGATGAACGAAAAATGGACCAA
>CAZNBG010000568.1:0-1780 GCA_964570915.1 uncultured Nitrospira sp.
GGCTTTTCCCGCGTTTAACTGGGACTGGAGGATTCAATTAGCGTCTGTTCTACTTCCGCCGGTAAACCAGCCCATTCGTGGTCGGCAGGAAGCGTCCGGATAGCGACTGAGGTTTCACCGAGAAATCGTGCCGTGGCGACAGGAATCAACCAGGGCGAGGTTTCAAAGAGATCACGATCGACCAGCGCAAAACTGAGAAACGGAAACGCTCTGCCTGCTTTGTCATGACTGGCTATCAACGCTCCGCTGACCACCCTGCCTTCATAAGCAGGCATATAGAAAAAACAATAAATGCCCGCTTCGGCGATTCGGGCTTCCCACCGTACCCCTTCCTGGGATTTCGCATACAACGTGCCGCGTTGGAGCCATTCATCGAGCCATCGGATTTCCGGGCCGGAGGCATGAAGACGGAGGAACTCAGGAGAAATCGGCAGTTTTCCATAATATCCGTAGATCGTCGCAGTCATTTCGGCTCCACTAGAGATGCTCGATGCAATGAAAAGTCTCGAACAGACCGGGCCGGAAGGGATTCTTGTGCGTTGCGGTTCGAAGATCATATTGCACCTTCACAGTCTGGCCTTCTGCGACAGGAAGATCCCATTGAACTCGATACTGAGTGAGTCCGGCCATGGGCGAGAGCCGTCCACCTTGAATCAGACGAAACAGTCCCCACCAATCCTTAGACTCTTTCGTGATCCAAGCTCCGCCTACCTGGACCTGCAACAGAACCCCGGCTGCCGGAGCCGGCCCCGGCCATTTCATTTCGTGCCACTCTTGCGGTTCCATTCGGTAACGGAGCGGCTGTCCGCCTACTTCCAACCGAATCTCCGTGACAGACTTTACCCCGCCTTGCGGCGGATAGGGATAGAGCTCGAAGGACACGTTCGGGTCGGCACTCCCTTTGGGGAACAGGCTTTCCGAGAGCAGCCTGGCGTGAACGAGTGAATTCAGGAATTCTTCCGACAACGCCATATTGACGTTCGCCCATTGCTTGAGTTCCCAGCGGTCGACCCCTTCATTGATGAACGGCTTCAACTCTGCCTGGTAGAACTTCCACAGCAAACCGTTTTCAGGGTGGAAGACCTCCGATAGGTCCGCCATGGGAGCATCCCCACCGACCTGACGAAAGGGATACCGTCCTTCGACATTTCGCTGACAAGCCGGATACACCTCCGCCTCCCACCGCTTTGCAGCATCGGCTTTCGCCCGTTCCAAAACTCCACGCATCGTGACCATCCACGGTTCGATCAACCACGAGGTGAGGGTCTCCATGGTTTCCGGATCCAACCTTTGCAGCAACGCGTCTGTATTCTTCATAGCCTGAAGAATATCGTTCGATTCGCCGGATACGATGCTCTTGGCCAACGCCTTCATATCCGCGGCCGGGCTTTCCGCGCGCAAGATCGGACGAACGGTTTGATGCACTTTTCTCACGTCGGTCAGATATCTGATCAACGGGGCATCCTCTTTTGCATCCTTCGAAGGTTGAACGAGCTGCTGCAGCCCCTTGAATCGGAGGGCGACGGAACCGGCAAAATCGTTGGGATCGCTCAATCGACGGATGATTTCTTCGGTATCTTTGGACGATGCGCCGGCAACATCTGTCATGTCTTCCATGCCAAGCTGCTTTTTGACCTTGTCCAAGATCCCCGTCGCCGTCTCCTGCAATTTGGATAACCCCTCGGGCTCCGGCACGGTATTTTGCACAACCGCTTCGATGACACGCTGGATGGGAGAATCCGCCGAAGCAAGGAACCCCAATTCTTCTTCCACGTTGGCC
>CAZNBG010000569.1:0-1747 GCA_964570915.1 uncultured Nitrospira sp.
TGCGTATTGCTGAAGAGCCATGTTCGCCTCCTTGAACTAATGCTGATGCATCATTTTCATGTGTGAGCCGATATTTCCCCTGGGTCGTAAACGTAGAAAGACAGTAAATGCGGCTGGATGCTCGCCGTAGATCGATTTCATCTGCGACGTGAGTCCGTAAGTGGTCGCCTGGAAGCCCAATCCGACATTAAGGAAGGACGATGGAATCGGCAGGTCCCGCTCGTATCCGAACGTATAAGCTTGCACTCGTCCAATCGGATCTTCCTCGACTTCCAATGCTGCTGGTATTTCTCCTACGAGGAGCGTTCGGTCACGATCAACATTCTCGATTCGAGTCCAAGCCCAATTTTTATCTAGGAAATTAACAGTCGATTCCGCCGTGTACGAGTTGAAAATGCGTGCTCCTTGCCCGGGGAAATCTTTGTTCCTGCCCCAGATGAGACTTGTTGATACGTGGCCGCGCGGAAAAATAAGGTTGTGCTGAATGGATGCAGTTGTGCGGAGCGTATCGAGGTTTGGTTCCAAGGCCTCTCGATTGTTGATTCGGCCGATGGAGAACTGCCCCACCAGGTTAGGGCTCGCTGCAACGGTCAATCTGCCTGAAAACGAATCCGGTATTCCTTTATCTATGTTCCACCGGTTCTCGTCCGGTTCTCGACCATGGAAAGTCGAAGCCTCCAATTGCAAGCGACCTTGCGAGACACCGACTGTAATAACGCTGTCGGAAACATGCGTTGAGTCCTCTTGGTGGTGTCCGAGGACGGCAAGCGGGTCTTCCGAGGCGGATGCCCGGTGCGGATAGGCGGGTGGCCCGAGTGCTGGCTCGGCAATTGGCCCTCCATAGATGTATAACCTTAGGCGCTCGCTCAAGCGAAAATCGTAGCGTCCTGAGATCTCCATGAACAGATCGTGCGGATGTTGTCCATCAACGATCGGCAATCCATATGCGGTTTCACCCGATTGAAACAGTTCCGGATAGCGCCGGCGCGTGACAGTGGCAGGCTCCAGGCTCATCATCGTACGGAACGTTAGCGTCTGGCGCCCGAAATCACGCGAAACCATGGGCATGAGCCAGTTAGTCGAAAAGAGCTTGTCTGCGCCACGGGGCCCTGTCTGCTGAGTATCAACGAGAAACGCGTTGCCGTGAAACATCAAGGTCCAATTTCCGAGCAATGTATGAATGATTGGAGCAAACTCGGAAGTCGTTTTTGGTTCAATACTTGTTCCAGAAGAGATATATCCGACGGAATTCTCCATCGCCGCCATACCTGGCATAGTCATCTGCCCGCGGAGCGGTATGGGAACGTCAAGAAAAGTAACAACGCTCAAACCCAGGCTGAAGAACGAAAGTTTCTTTGTCATGAAACTCCTCACTCGTGCAGTCGTTAGTGCACGCGAAGAAAACGTGACGTCGCTTTACGTGCGACAGTTCGGATTTTTGAGTGATGCAGTCGGGCTAGATCCGAAGGACGGAAAGACGAGCGAGAGAATGTGACAAATTCGGTGGCTTCTCTTCTATAAAACCGGCAATGTCCCAATCAAATGGGACAAGGAGCCGACATGCGGTCGGTAATATTGCAGGTAATTGCGAAGTAACCTTTCCGCCGAAAGACAGTTTGGATTCTGTGACGGATCCTTGGTCGCAAGGGCTATTACTATCGTGCGAGGGCATCTGATCTTTTGTGGGAGTGCCCCCGTGTTTATGGCACGGCGGCTCTGAACTCGTTGAGGACACGTCAGTCTTTGT
>CAZNBG010000570.1:0-1746 GCA_964570915.1 uncultured Nitrospira sp.
TACCATGTCCTGCCGTTCCTCTTCCCTTACATGCTGATCGCCGCGTCGTTTCGCGGGTTGAGACAGTACGTCGGTGTCGAGCAGCCACATTACAGTTTGCGCCGTCGCGGAAGCGCCCGCTTGCGCGGAGGCACATCGTCCATACTGACAGGGCATTCCTTCAGGACCGTCAGCCAGTCTTCCTTGCCGGAGAGTCGCCTGAATACGATCGCATCCTCTTCGGCGTCGAATTGGGCATCAAAGTATTCGCCCGGAGTGGCGGGCGCGAGAGAAGTGGGAACCGTTAAACGCCGTTTGGAGTCCAGGGTGATGATCATGGTGGGATTATCCCACCATGAGCTTAGGTGGGTCAAACGGTTCCCAGACATTGTCGCGGCGACACTATCAGCGGGGAACGACGCGACTATTGCGTGATCATCCAGAGTTCGGAACTCACGTTGGTGACTATGACATAAAGCTCGCGGTTGTCTTTGGAGATTCCGGGAGTGTAGGTAAAGTCTCATGGCCCTGCGGGCCACACCCCCGACAATGAAAAGGTCATTTGACCGACGGTGTGGGTGTCCTGAAGAATTGCAAGCACGAAGAGAAATGGCCGTTTATTTAATGGTGGAATCACCCCGAAGGTAAAGTGGTCGGGCCGAGGAAAACGAACCTCCGATTGGTGCTATCAAGCCCGGGAGACAAATTGAAAAAAAGGTCTCGGCTTCTCTTCATAAAGGAGAAGGCCATGCTCGAAGTGAAAGCGGAACGATGTGCGGGAATCGATGTTGGTAAGAAGTTTTTGGCAGTGTGCGTCATGATTGGGCCGGCCAACCAAAAGCCGGCCGTGGAGGTTCGGCGATTCGGCACGAACGTGAAGGAATTGGAAAGGCTGCGGACATGGCTGCAGGAGACGAGATGCACGGAGGCAGTCATGGAGAGCACCGGTTCGTATTGGAAACCGGTATACAACGTTTTAGAGGGAAGCCTAAAGATAGTTTTGGCCAATCCGGAGCAGGTGAAAGCGCTCAGGGGAAAGAAGACGGATCCCAACGACAGCCGGTGGTTGGCCAGTTTGCTGCGGCATGGATTGGTGCAGAGCAGCTTCATTCCGCCACAAGACATCCGTGAACTCCGGGATCTGACGCGGCGGCGGCGGACGCTATGGAGTGAGGGGGCTTCGGAACGAAACCGGGTACAGAAAATTCTGGAAGATGCGAACGTAAAAATCGGGGATGTGCTGTCAGATGTTTTTGGCGTCTCCGGTCAGGCGATGCTAGAGGCGTTATTGGAGAACAAGCGGAGCGCAACGGAAATCGCTGAACTGGCACACTGGCGGTTGGCACCGAAGATTCCCCGGATCGTCGAAGCGCTGGAAGGCCATCGCATGAGGGATCATCACCGGCTGCTGATTCGGCAATCTCTCGACCACATGCAATACATCGAGAAGATGATCAGCGAACTGGATGCAGAAATCGGAAAGCGGCTGCGGCCTTACCAGAAGCAGATCGAATTGGCCTGCACCGTACCCGGCATAGGACCTACGGCTGCGGCAAGCATTTTAGCCGAAACCGGAATGGATATGAGTCCGGAGGGACCATTCCCCGATTGCCATCACCTGGCATCGTGGGCGGCGATATGCCCGGGCAACAATGAGAGCGCCGGTGTACGAAAAGGCGGTCGAACCCGGAGAGGCAACCGGTGGCTGCGGGCAACCATGCAGCAAACGGCATGGGCTGGAGTCGCCAAGAAAAATTCCATCTTTCA
>CAZNBG010000571.1:0-1697 GCA_964570915.1 uncultured Nitrospira sp.
TCACGGCAGCGCGAATGAGTGTCTTAAACGCTTCCTCGTCGATCTTCTCGCCCTCGTGAACGTCGATGGCACGTCTCGTGTTCCCTTCAAGACTGGAGTTGAAGAGGCCCGAAGGGTCCTTCAGAGCCGCCCCTTTGGCGAAGGTCATCTTCACGACGTTCTTGTAAGTCTCGCCTGTGCAGATCAATCCGTCGTGCGACCACACCGGAACCCCTCTCCACTTCCACTCCTCGACGACTTCGGGATCGGCTTCCTTGATCAAGCCACGGAGGCGGCGGAGCATCGTGCCCCGCCAGTCGCCGAGCTCCTTAATCTTGGCGTCAATCATCCGAGAAGGAGACGGGTTTTTCTGCGACCTATTTTTCTTCATGTTCATTCTCCTCCTCAATCTCGAGCCCAACCGCTCTTAGGCTCGATATTCAGGGTCTCACTTTCTTTTCAACAGCCAGACATTCTCTTTGGCCGGTCCTTTCCCCTTCAACCCACCTGGAACGTCGGTGCTGCTCAGGAGGGTAAGATCATACGCTGTGGCGTAGTGCCGGCGGACCTCTTCATGACTCACGGAAAACGGAGGACCTGCCATTAGAGTTTGGTCGTAGTCATAGGAAATCAGTAATTGTGGCGCCTTTCCGGTGATCTCCGCGAGGTGTGCCGTATATCGAGTGCGCATATCTTCGGGGAGCGCCACCAATGCCGCCCGGTCATAGACGGCATCGACTGGACCGAGTTCATTTTTAGACACCGCCAGGATATCACCGACGAATATGTCGAGATGGTTCGCGCTCCACTGATCGACTTTGCCGACTGTCGCGATGTCCGGTTGCAGTCCAAGGTCGATGAAGAGTTGCTCGATGGCCAGTTGACTCAGCTCGACTCCGGCCACGCGATAGCCACGGGACAGCAGCCACGAGATATCGAGCGTTTTCCCGCACAACGGGACAAAAATCCGACGGCCTTTGGCTAGCGCCAGCTTATGGATATGCTCGACCAAGAGCGGGTTCGCGTTGCTTTCGTGGAAGCCGATTTCATTCTTCTCCCACCGCTGGTGCCAAAAACTTGGGTCCATGATCATCCCCTTTGCACGGAATAATTGGTGAACCGATCGGCATCCTCCGTACCGCAGAAGGGACATAACACTTTTTTGATCCGATTGAAACGGAGGGTGAAGCTTTTAACGTTTGGAATCATGCCCTACAGAGCGGCGTGATGAAGGCAACGCCCATGAAACCGCCCCGGGCACATCAGCAACAGTTGCACGGGCGATCCGGGGAATGTCCATTGAGCCAATATGGGAACGGTCGACTACAGCCACTGACGGAACAGCCAGTATAATCCTCCGGCCAGCGAGACAGACATCGGGAGCGTCAGCACCCATGCCATCAGCAGATTCCGCACCGTCTTCCATTGCAGGCCCGATCGATTGGCAGCCATGGTGCCGGCCACTCCTGAAGACAGTACTTGTGTCGTGCTGACCGGCAATCCAAACACGTCGGCCGCACCAATCGTGGTCATGGCCACAAGTTCGGCTGATGCGCCCTGTGCATACGTGAGGTGTGATTTTCCTATCCGTTCGCCGACCGTGATCACGATTCGTTTCCAGCCGACCATAGTCCCCAATCCCAAAGAAATGGCGACCGCTATTCTGACCCAGTCAGGAATGAATTTTGTCGCCCGATCGAGATGCGTCTTATACGATT
>CAZNBG010000572.1:0-1685 GCA_964570915.1 uncultured Nitrospira sp.
AAGGAACAACAGGTCACTAACAAGAATGGCCAATCTCGCGTCAGAAACCAAGTAAACTGGGCACGTCTCTACTTGGTGTGGGCAGGCTACCTCGATTCTTCGAAGAGAGGAGTCTGGAGCCTTACAGAAAAAAGTATGTCTGCTAATCTCGCATTATTCGACGCATTGGAAACTTTCAAGCACGTACAAAAAACCTACAGAGATGAGCAGAAACTCAAGGACAAAGCAGATTCTCTTGAAGATGAGGTAGTTGGGCAGGAGATTGAACCCCAAGACCATCGAACAAGACTCTTGAATCTCATCAAGGCGCTCCCGCCGGAAGGTTTTGAACGGTTGAGCCAACGACTACTCCGGGAGTCAGGTTTCCAACATGTTGTTGTCACAGGGAGAACCGGTGATGGTGGAATTGATGGCATGGGGGTACTTCAAGTGAACCCCTTTGTCAGTTTCAACGTGCTTTTTCAATGCAAACGCTTTCGGGAGCCGTCACGCCTTCGCATGTTCGTGATTTCCGAGGGGCGATGATGGGAAGGGCTGACAAGGGTATCATGATCACGACCGGCACATTCACGCTTGACGCAAAGAAGGAGGCGAGACGCGATGGCGTTCCCCCTATAGAACTTGTAGATGGCGAGCTGCTGGTTCAAATGTTTGAGCGCCTTGAAATAGGGCTTGTTCCGCGCACCACGTATGATGTGGATGAAAAATTCTTTGAAGACTTCAAGAAGCTGACCGCCTAGGCTCACGGTTCACCTCGGCCTGAACCGCTCCCTCGAGCTTTCCTCAAGCAACTCCTGAAGCTTGACACATAGTAAACAAATTGTTTACATTGTGACGTGATTAAGTCGTTTCGCTGTCCTGATACGGAGCGCATCTTCAGACGCGAATTTGCACGAAAGTTCCCGCGCGATATTCAGGCGAGGGCATTTATGAAGCTTAACTCGATTGATGCAGCTATCAAGTTACAGGATTTGCGGCTGCCGCAGTCAAATCGGTTGGAAGCTTTGAAGGGTGATCGCAAAGGGCAGCACAGCATCCGAATCAATGACCAGTGGCGGATCTGCTTCGTGTGGCGAGAGGGAAACGCGCAGGACGTAGAAATCGTGGATTATCACTGAGGAGATCAAAATGTCTAAAGCGCGCATTGCTCCGGTACATCCGGGGATATATCTCAAGGAGTTGCTGGAAGAGTTAGACGTGTCCCAATACCGGCTGGCGCGAGATATCGGAGTGCCGGCTATGCGAGTTAGTCATGTCGTTCACGGGAGGCGGCCGGTTACCGCAGAGTTAGCATTACGTCTGGGCCGGTACTTCGGGCAAAGTCCCCGCTACTGGCTCAACTTGCAGAGCCGTTATGATATGGATGTTGCCGAGGAGGTTTTTGGCGATCGGGTGGCACGTGAAGTCCGCCGGTCTAAGGCCGTGGCCTAAAGCCGCCACGCTGTCGCCCTGCCAGCGCGGCCCCCCTGAAGCATGGCTCCCGATCAGTGATAATTCCTATGAAAGCGTATATCGCAACGACGGCTGTGGTTTTCGGCTTGCTCACCATTGTACACATCTGGCGTTTTCTCGCGGAAGGCACCCATCTGGCCACAGACCCTTTCTTCATTCTCACCACCGTTGTGGCAGCGGCCTTATGTCTTTGGGCTTGTCTACTGCTCAGGCGTTCGTCCCCTTCTTAAAAG
>CAZNBG010000573.1:0-1684 GCA_964570915.1 uncultured Nitrospira sp.
CCACGATTTCTAAAGACGATGGTGTCGTGGGGCGGGCTGCCCTCATCCGGCGCCGCTGCGCCACCACTTCTCCCCAAGGGAGAAGGATTGATTTTCTTATTCTGGAGGGCAGTGCTCCAAAAGGATGGGATTCACCCAACTGGTTCTATGGCTTCACGCAGTGTGTTCTCCCTCGGAACACGCGGTGACAACTCATGCACGAGTCGTTAAGTTGATTCGTGGAGTCGCTGGCGGTTTCTTGATTCCGCGTTTGCGACGCCCGGTAAGCCGCCCTGCCGGCGTCTGCGAGTTGCTGGGTGAATTTGATCCAATCCGGATCGGTTACCGGAACGGGCTTGCCATTTTCGCAACGACGGCCGGGCGTGAGCATGAGCGTGGCGGACTCCGCAATGGATATTGCAGCGTAGTCGACCATTTCCCATCCTCTATAAACACTGCCACCCCACGTGAGCCAATCGACTGCTCCAGTCGGAGCTGCGGCGTTGGCTGCCGGCTTTTTAGCTCCGGGATCGATGCTCTGAACGCTGAAAAGCAGGTTGGCGCTGGGAAAGAGAATCCCGCGCATCACCTGGGCAAGATTGCCGGAAGCCGGCAGAGACAATGGCGGTGCGACAACCGCGCCCTTCGGTTGTGTTGCGGCCCGACGCGGAAAGGTCAGACCCTTTAATGCGGCCTCGTTCAAAACAAGTTCCGCGCGTCCGCTGGGGAACTTGCCCGCTTGAAGGATGTAAGCAAGCAAGTCTGTAGTTTCCTGTGGCGTCAGCGGGGCCGTGTCATCTTTCGGCATGGTCTTGAGGATCTTGTTGGCGAGTTCCAACAACGGCTGTGTGTCCCAATTTGAGAGGAAATCGTCACCAGTCAACGGCGGTCCGGTGCGACCCGCAAGATCTACGCCATGACATGTCGAACATCGTTTTTGATAAAGAGCCTGACCGCGCATTGCCTGTTGGTCGGTGTAGATGCCGTCGTTGAGGGTTTGTCCAGTTTGTAAAGCGAGCGCAAGAGATCCAGCAAGTAAGCAAGCGAGAACGATTCCCGCCAATCGACGCCATAGCGAAATCATCACGTCCCTCGTTTCATAGTTAGAAGTGCCAGACCGTCTCCACCGGGTGGCCTGGGTCATTTCATCGCGATTCTATCAATATCGAGGACTACAATCGCGTAGTGTCTCTACCGATCCGAGTCGACGCGTATAGCGGCTATAAAGGCAACGAGCAGCCTCGCAGCTTCACGGTCGGTGAAAAGGAGTATGAAATCGCAACGGTCCTTGATCAGTGGTACGAGCCATCCGCTATCTACTTCAAGGTCCGGAGCACAGAAGGGAAAACATACATCCTTCGCTACAATGAACAAGACGACGAGTGGACGTTACAGAGCGGATTCGATGGCGGCGAGTTGCTGGCGATGCCGTCGAGTTGAGCACAGTTGAAGCGATTTGATGCGGTGAGGGGATCGGGAGCCGAATTTACCTCCGGCCACTACGTCCGAATACCATGCCCCCGCTCGATCTGAATCCGCCGATCGGTCTGGATGCCACGAACGGCCCGACAGGTCTGCCTATCCCGATAGGCCTATTGATCACGACAGGTCTGTTTACGAAGATCGGTGAGCGAAACCCGAAGCCGAGGCCAAACCCAAATCCCGGGCCGACGGTGTAAGGATAGCTGTAGTACGGGAAGGAGCA
>CAZNBG010000574.1:0-1677 GCA_964570915.1 uncultured Nitrospira sp.
CCCGGTTTCACGCCCCTTCGGAAAATGGGGAACGAGGACGTCGTCTTTCCCTTGAGCCTACGTCACCGGCCCCCCGCCGATCAGCACGGCATCATTCGGTGTTTTTGCATTCCCGAATCCTTGGCCGAACAACACGACTTTCGTCCCGATAGGCCCCGCGACCGGATCCACTCGTACGGATGGGATCAGCATCAGCGGCACGGCGTTGCTCACGAGATACTCGACCGGCGCACAACATGCCCCGTCGGGTAGCGGATCAGACGAGGCCAGCCGAACGACCACATCTCCGCTTACGGCGTTCGTGGGGATTTCAACCTCGATCTTGTCGTCTTTCCATCGGCGCGGTCGCACCACGACCCCGCCGACCACGACGTCATTCACGCCGAACATCGTGTTGGGATCACGTGCGCCAGCCGAAAGGCCGAAGTGGTGACCCGTGATCAGAAGTGTGGCTCCACGCTCAACTTCCCCGGGTGTGATGGTTTCAATCCGAGGGGCGACAATGGTCAAGGGCCCGGCCGGTAGCTTTTTCTTTCCTATCAGCACCTCGACAGGACCGCTGGTCGCTTTGAACGGGACTTTCACCTCGATGAGGTCCGGCTCCCATCGCTGTACCAGCGACGGCACTCCATTAAACGTCACCTTGTTGAATTGGGTGGACTTGAAATTGCCAAACTTTCCATTGAGGGTCACCGTTGCACCGAGCGTAGCCGATCGAGAGGACAATTCGATCGACGTCCGGCCGGTGGCCGCTGATCCTGCAGTTCCTTCCAATATCAGGAAAGAGAGCCAGACAAGAAGCATCGTTGTGTATCGGTTTCGTATGATGTTCATGGATACCCTATGGGCGAGAAAAAGAGTCGTCGAGCAAACCCGCGAGAGACATGCTCGACTTTAACAAGTCATTTTTTCACGAGTCAAGGCTGACTAGGAGGCGACTTGGACGATCAATTCAATCTCAACCGGGGCTTGTCGTGGCAATTCCGCGGCACCGACGGCGACACGCGCGTGACGGCCTGCGTCTCCGAACAGCGAGACGAGGAGGTCCGACGCGCCGTTGAGCACCTGAGGCTGATCGGTAAAACCTGGCGCGGAGGCGATATAGCCGACCATCTTGACGATCTGTTTCACCTGATCCAGCGATCCGGTTGCGCTTCGAACGATGCTCAAGCCGTTCAACACCGCCGCTTTCGCCGCTTCCATCCCCTGCTCGACCGTGAGACGTTCCCCAAGTTTGCCGGTCATCATGAGTTGGCCATCGCGCGAGGGCAACACACCGGAGAGAAACAAGAGGTCTCCGATCTTGACCACCGGAACATAGTTCGCAACAGGTTTCGGCGGAGCCGGCAATTCAAGTCCCAAGTGCTTTAATCGTTCCTCATGAGACATCGCTTCTCCTTGCCTCCCGTTTATCCTGGCCTCAGTGCATCCAAGAAACTCTCACCAATGGGCAATCGTTCGGCTCGAAGGGCCTCGACAATCGTCTGCGCCACATCCGCGGCAGTCTGCCGACTTCCTAAGTCCACACCTTGCGCCAGTTTGGGGCTGGTCACGAACACCGGCACATATTCTCGAGTCGGCATTGTCCTGGGGCGCGATAAATCACGCCCATGATCACCGGTCACGATGACCATGTCTCCAACGCGCAACTTCTCGAAGAGATCGGGCAACCGGCGA
>CAZNBG010000575.1:0-1667 GCA_964570915.1 uncultured Nitrospira sp.
TACGGCGCTCATCCATGACCTCCCGCTCGACCTTTTCGTCCAAGTCAGCGGCCGGGGTTCCTTCCTCATCCGAGTAGAGAAACACCGCGACCCGGTCAAACTCGGCCTGCTCCACGTAGTTGCGCAGCTCGGTGAAGGCGGCGTCGGTTTCTCCCGGGAAGCCGACGATGAAGGCCGTCCGAAACGCGACACCAGGAATGCGCCTTCGTATGCGATCGACCAGGGATTCAATCGCGGCGCGATCACCCAGGCGACGCATCCGTTTGAGCATGCGGTCATTGATGTGCTGCAGCGGCATGTCGATGTATTTCGTGATCTTTTCTTCTTCCGCATAAAGATCCAACAGGTCATCCGTGACTTGCTGCGGGTAGAGATAGAATGGTCGGATCCACCGGAGGCCTTCAACCTTCACCAATTCACGGAACAGCCGAACGAGGCCTTGGCGGAGTCCCAGATCGACACCGTAGTTGACCGTGTCCTGAGAGATGAGATTGATTTCCTTCACGCCTTCTTCCGCCAGTTTCCGCGCTTCCGCGACGATCGATTCCACCGGCCGGCTGCGCTGCTTGCCGCGCATCAGCGGAATGGCGCAGAAGGTGCAGTTGCGGTTACAACCTTCGGCGATTTTCACATAGGCGCTATGCTGCTGACCCAGCCTGAGGCGAGGGACCAGTTCGTCATACAGATAGGGAGGTTGGCTAATCCAGAGTCGCTGATGCCGCTTTTTGGGAGCCAACAAGTCTCTGCAAATCTCGGCGATCTTGCCGAACTCACCAGTGCCGACCACCGCATCCAGTTCCGGCAGTTCCTTCAGCAAGTCCCCTTGATAGCGTTGCGCCAGGCAGCCGGCTGCGATCAAGACACGGCAAGTCCCCGTTTTCTTCAGATGACCGTGTTCCAGGATCGTGTTGATCGATTCCTGTTTGGCTTCTTCGATGAAGCCGCAGGTATTTACGATGACCACCTCGGCTTTTTGAGGATCACCGGTCAGCTGAAACCCTTTGGTCACAAGCGCGCCCAGCATGATTTCCGAATCGACCTGATTCTTGGAACAGCCAAGATTCACGAACCCGATCGTTGTTGCGGGGCCATTCACACCGGCTGCCGAGGCCGAGTCTATGCGCTGTGGAACAATCAGGGGCTGAGACATGCAAGCAGTCTACGGGATGGCCAAAAAGCCTGTCAATTAGACCCTTGCACGAAGCCGATCTATTCCCCTAGAGTGCCTCTCATGATTCGCACCTTTCAGGGCATCAAACCGACGGTCCCCAAGTCGTGCTTTATTGAAACGACCGCCGTTGTCATCGGTGATGTCGTCATGGGCGAGGAGTGCAGTGTGTGGTTTAACGCAGTCATTCGGGGTGATGTCCATTACATCCGGATTGGAGATCGGACCAACGTGCAAGACCTCTGCATGTTGCACGTCACTCATGATACATACCCGTTAATCATTGGGAATCGCGTCACGATCGGCCATCACGTCGTACTGCATGGTTGCACGATTCACGATCGTGTCTTGGTGGGAATGGGCGCCATCATCATGGACGGCGCGGTGATCGGGGAAAATTCGGTGGTGGGAGCGGGTGCGCTCATCGTGGAGGGGACGAACGTTCCGCCAAAGAGGCTGATCCTCGGTGCCCCGGCCAAGGTCAAGCGACCGGTCTGGG
>CAZNBG010000576.1:0-1629 GCA_964570915.1 uncultured Nitrospira sp.
TTGGGTTCCTTTCCGTGACTTCAACATGTTCCCTGTACGTTTTTTTGCCAAGGACTTGAAAGAGCCCTCGTCAACGACAGCGTGGAATCCTTCCGTGGACATTTTCGAGAACGATAACGAAGTTGTCGTCAAAGCGGAACTGCCCGGAATGAATTCCAAGGACATCGAAGTCGGACTAGAGAACAACATCCTTACGCTTAAAGGTGAACGCCACATCGAAAAAGAGACAAAGGAGGAGAACTATCACCGTATTGAACGTGAGTACGGAATCTTTAGCCGAGCGTTCGCAGTGCCCACAGCAGTCAACGGGGACAAGGTCACCGCCGAATACAAAGACGGCATTCTGAAGATCGTTTTGCCTAAGAAGGAAGAAACAAAACCTAAACCGATCAAGGTCGCGGCGGCTTAGTGTTACGCGACCGGAATGGAGGAACATGAGTCCACCGGAAATCCATTGGCGGCGGCTGTCGGGTGCATCCGCCGCTGTTGCCTCTGGGGCTGTATTTGTATTTGCTACGTCCACCTTATTTGCGCAAGTCGTCTCTTTCCGTTCATAATCCTACCGGATTCCAGGCCAACCACATTTCTTGCGATTTTCCGCAGAAAGAAGCAGAAGGAGACTACGGCGATGCAGGCGGCCACATACGGCGATAAGATCGCTGAAATTTACGATGAGCTTTTCAGGGATGTGCCGCAGGCTGCTATCGAGACGTTGGCAAGTCTGGTTGGCCCGAATGGTCGAGCACTCGAACTGGGTATTGGAACTGGCCGCATTGCTCTCCCTCTCGCCGCCAAGGGTATTGAGGTGCATGGAATTGATGCCTCCGCTTTGATGATCCGTAAGCTCCGCGACAAGCCAGGAGGTGAGCGCATCCCAGTGACAGTGGATGACTTCGCCAATGTGGGCATTGTTCAGGGCAGGCCGTTCGATTTAGTCTTTTGCGTCTTCAACACGTTCTTCGTTCTCCTGACGCAAGAAGATCAAGTCAAGTGCTTCAGTGGCATATCTTCCATCCTGACCCAAAAGGGGATCTTCCTCTTAGAAGCCTTCGTCCCCGACCTTCGCCGCTTCTCGACTCCTCAGCCGATACTGGTAGGAGGTTTCAACGAAGACGAAGTGCGCATGGAAGCATCCACTCACGATGTCACGACCCAAAGAGTTAGCTCGCGCCTGGTTCGGATCACTGACGGGCAGGTGCGGGTCTATCCCATCGAGATTAGATATGCGTGGCCGTCCGAACTGGACCTGATGGCGCGGCTCGCTGGAATGGAGTTGAAAAATCGCTGGTCCAGTTGGGATCGCCGTCCGTTCGGGCCGGGATCGGGTCTGCACATTTCCGCCTACCAACGGTAGCAAGCATCTGTTGTCACTTTGTTATCCTCGAACGAAGCCTCTACTCTTTTGTGACACTTTGTTGGTTTGTCCATCGTGCAGCATGATAGTGACCCACGGATTGACATAGAATTTGCCGCTCAAGAATTTGTGCCGCCAGATTGTCGCCAGAACCGTTAGGTCGTTGCGCAACAAATTCCGTGGCGCCACACAATGAGTTCCGGACAGTTGTGTTTATGCCTGTGAAGAATCTGACGAACGAGAAGGATGGGCGCATCGACGCGCTCATCATAGAG
>CAZNBG010000577.1:0-1620 GCA_964570915.1 uncultured Nitrospira sp.
GGAGGTTGTGTAGGCCCCCCGTAAGTACGATGCACTTCACCAGTCGACCCAGTTTGAACTCATGCCCCAGCGCCTGGGGATTTCGATCCAACCCCAAGTCAGTTTTTTTACCGAGACCCACCAGAATCAGCCGCTTTGCCGGAATTTTCCCATGAGTGTGGAACAGCACCACCTCATTGGCCTTTCCCTCGAACTCCTTCGATTGCAGGAGTTCGCCGAGCGATCCACTGAGAGATCGGTCCAACAGGGCTCCGTCTTCTTTAGAGAGCCCCTCCCCTTCGCAATGCAGGAGGACCAGCGCATCCGTCGTCTCGCTGTCCACCCGGCCTTGTTTTGGCTCAACCCGCATGATGTGCATTCGGTTCTCCTTTGTCTGTCAATCAGCAGATGTCATCCGTCGATCGCCGATCATCACCCGATTCCCCCATCCCGAGTGACGATGAATGGCCTCATACTCCCCGCATATCGGGCGCCCAAATATGTTTGTGCAGTTGCAGCTGAAGGCGAACGGGCAGTCGATCTGCCAGTAGCCATTCAGCCAAATGGCGAGGATCCAATGTGCCGAATACCGGACTGAAGAGGACAGGACAGCGCTCGGGCAATCGGAAGCGATCCAGAATCTGTTTCGCCCATTCGTAATCGCAGCGGTCTTGAATGACAAATTTCGCTTCATCCTGCGGGCGTAAACGTTCGACATTGGGCCAGTGCATCCGCTCCATCATCCCGCTCCCCGGACACTTCACATCCAAGATGATGCGCACGGAAGGGTCGACCACGGAGGTATCTATGGCCCCGCTGGTTTCAAGGAGAACGGTGAATCCTTCTTCGCTCAACCGACGCAGCAATACGGGCGTGTCCGACTGCGCCAAAGGTTCACCTCCCGTCACCTCAACGAGCGGGCAACCATAGGACCGCACCGTTTCGAGAATGTCGTCGATGGAGAGGTCTGTTCCTCCCCAAAACGCGTATTCCGTGTCACACCAGGTACAACGAAGTGGGCAACCGGTCAGCCGTACGAATACACAGGGCAGCCCGGCAAAAGTTGATTCACCCTGGACACTATGGAAGATTTCCGTTACGCGCATGAGAAAGGTGTGGGCTCGCCGAATTGTCGGTCCGGGCATTCGGCGAGGAGACCGTTGATCCGATTACAAGCAGTCGCTCATTGCCATTTGACGACAGGCCAGTTTTTACGTCGAGCGACGGACGCCATCCCGCGGATGGGATTCACTACCGTCGGATGTCCTACGGCACGAAGCAAGTCCAGATCACCGGGACTATCTCCGTAGGCGTAGCACTGGGACAGATCAAGCGTCAGTTCATGGGTCAATCGATCGATGAGTTGGCGTTTTCCCTCTCCATAAGGAAGAGGAGGCACAAGGAAGCCGGTATAGAGGCCGTTCTGTTGCTCTAACTGGCTGGCAAAACACCGATCGGCCCGGAGTGCGTCGGCGACCGGAGCGATCAGGAAATCGATGGACCCTGTGACGAAAATGATGGCATGGCCGGCCCGGCGATGCTCGTCGAGCATACGCATGGCTGTGGGAGAGACGCGAGGACATAATTCCTCCCGACAGAATTCCTCACCCAAGGGTTGGATGACCTGCGAAGGCTTTCCGG
>CAZNBG010000578.1:0-1620 GCA_964570915.1 uncultured Nitrospira sp.
TCTGCTCAAGAGCAGCGACGTGAGTCGTAAGGACGGCGACGATTATCCGGCCCGGCTCTACATTACGTTTGAATACGATCCAGACAAGGTCAGTTTCGGCAAGAAGCTGAAATATAAAGCCGGCCGCACGATCTTCGGAGACATTCCGATCGGGGCGCTGAATTACATTTGGGAGACTAAGACTCCGGTCGGCACGATTGTTGACAACGCCTACACAGATTTCGCGCAGATGATCGTGGTCGAAAGCGGGCCACAAAAAGTCGGGAGGTGGGTCGAGGAAACGCGCAACATCTACGACGACTATCGGAAGGCGTTCGGTGATGAGCCGCCACTGATCAACGGTGTGGCGATCATGAGCGATACGGACAATACGAAAGAGCATGCCACGGCCTACTACGGCGATATCGTGTTTCTTCCTCGGTCGGCAGCGAAGTAAGACGGGGTTGTAGGGGAAATGAAAGGGCCGGTTTGTACAGAGCCGGCCCTTTCATGGATACCGCCGTACCCGGGCGGGTGCGCGGATTCAATGTGGGGGGTTACTGAATGGAATTCGCGAAGCCGCCCCGCGTAATTTCAGCGCGAACGGTATCCCCGACCTTCTTTTTGTTGATGTGTTTCGTTCCCTGGCCGACGTGCAATCGGACCTGATTGCCCTCGTAGTCTTCAACCATGTACACGTCGCCCTCAATGTTCTTCACCGTGCCACCGACCGTCTTCCAGGCTGGACCCGGCTTGGAGTCGAAGTGACCGGCCTTGGGGGCATCGCCTTGTTCGGGGACATGGCCGACTGCTTCGGCTGCCGCCTTCGCAGACGAAGGGCTGGACTTCTTGTTTTTCGAGTCCTTGGCCAGCGCCGGGGTCAATGCCAACGCCATAATGGCCAGGGCGCTCACCATGACCGGGAGAATCTTTTTCTTCTTTGCCTTCTTCATGACGGAACCTCCTTGCAACGTGGATTCGTATTCAACCCAGAACCCCTCAGCAAGCCATATGCCCAATGTGTGAAGATGGAGATGTATGGAAAAGCAGATGGTTAGACGTCCCACTCGTAAGCAGACGACAAAACCCCAGGAAAAGCGGAAAAAAAACGGCAGGTACATGTCCAAATCTGCTCGGGGCCTAGGAATTTTCTGCCATGGGGCGGGACCGTTAGGGGCGATGGGCTTCGCCATGAGCTTCTCGTTGACTCTCGGCTGTTCGTCAGTCCCGACCACGTTCCATCCACGCGAGGCAATAGCTCCTTCGCAGTGGTCCTACCATAGCTTCAATCAGGTGTTGGAAAGGGCGGTGCATGCTGGACAGGTCGACTATTCTGTCGTTGATGCGGATAGTCGATTCACCGAGTACACGCGGCAACTCGATCATATTGACCCTACTGGGCTGTCTACTCGGGAAGAGCAGATAGCCTTTTGGATCAATGCCTACAACGCTTTCGCCATCCAAGGGATTCTCGACGGCGAATCGCCGGTGCCCTACGTCGGGTGGTATCGCTATTTCAAGTTGCGTAGGTATGCAGTCGGTGGCGCTACAGTGAGCCTCTACGATCTCGAGCATGAGATCTTGCGCAGACAATTCAATGAGCCGCGCGTCCATTTTGCCATCGTCTGCGCGTCGCGGTCG
>CAZNBG010000579.1:0-1605 GCA_964570915.1 uncultured Nitrospira sp.
CCCGGCGGGCTTTGGCCGTCGACCCGGACCTCGCTGAAGCTCACGCCGCATTGGCAGACTTTTCAAAGGACCGCTGGCAATGGGCAACAGCCGAAAAAGAGTATCTGCGGGCAATCGAACTTAACCCAAATCTTGCCGATGCACATATGGGCTACGGCATTCTTCTGAGCGTGATGGGTAGATACGAAACCGCCGTGTCAGAAGTCGCGAAGGTGCGAAAGCTGGATCCGGTCGGACTGCCCGCGGCTCTTCATGCCGCAGCTGTGTATTACAACTGGCGGCACTATGCAGATGCGCTGAACGAGTTGGCGCGGGCACGCGCTCTTGATCCTTCCGCACCTACGCCGTGGATGTGGATGGGAATGGTGTACGGAGGCAGCGGTCGATATCGAGAGGCCGTTGACGCATACCAACAGGCATTGGCGCGCGGTGACGACACGGCTGCCACTCAATGCTTTTATGTGTATTCCTTGGCCAGGTCCGGTCAGCGCAATCAGGCGCAAGAGATTCTCGATCGCCTGCTCAAGACAGGCCAATTTATTCCTTTAACAGCGCTCGCTGTTGCCCATATTGGACTGGATCGGAAAGAGCGAGCGATCGAGTTATTGCAGCAGGCATATAAAAGTTCAGATCCGATTTTACAGTACCTGAAGGTGGAGTCTCATTACGACACGTTGAAGGATCGCCGGGAGTATTCCGAGCTGGCAGCGAAAATGGGACTTCCATAAACAACGCAACGCGGCGGATATTCGTCGCACTGCTTTTCCAAGAAAGGAAACATATGATCAAAAAATGGGAGAAGCCACTGGGACATCTTGTGAATTCTGTGGGGGTGTCTAATGATGGAGGTTTGGTCGCTGCCGGTACCTACTACTTCCCTTATCCCGGCACAACGAACCCTTCGTCGCAAGGCACGTTTGGCACGTACTGCTTTGATTACTCCGGAACCCAACTCTGGAAGGATGAATATAACGGCGATGAGGGTGTGTATGCTGTTGCGGTTTCCGCTGATGGCCAGTTCGTGGCGTCCGGAGGACTTCTAACAGGCGGGCTTCATGGCGCAAATCCCCCCTCCGCAACCAAAGGTTTGGTGCGAGCATTCAATGCGGCCGGTACCCGCTTGTTGGACTACAGCGGTTTCACGGCTCGAGTGAATTGCGTTGCGCTTTCCGGAGATGGATCAGTCTTGGCAGGGGTAACGTTGGATGGCCAACTTTTTGTCTTTTCAAGAAACGGAACGTTTCCCGCGACACCCGCCGTTCCAATAGCGAATGGTCCCCGGCTGGACATGGTTGCGGTCCATCCCTCCGGACAGTGGCTGGTCGCCTGCGGGCGAAAAGGAAAGGTGCACTTGGTCACTCTCGACGCCGGCGTTGTAGCAGGAGTCTTTACCTGGACGGCTCCCGGCCCGAACGATTTTCTTTCCTGCGCAATCGCGGCCTCAAGTAATGAATTCGTGGTCGGCGGAAACAATAAGGTCTATCTCTTTACGAAAGACTCGATGACTAGTGGGGCGAACCCGCAGTTCAAGGACGAATTTGCCACACCTGACGGGCACACAAGCCAGGATGTCCGATGGGTGGCTACCTCCGCCGATAGCAGAGT
>CAZNBG010000580.1:0-1572 GCA_964570915.1 uncultured Nitrospira sp.
AACTCTGCAACCCAGGCCGGAGTATCGGGGCCGAAAAACGCTGAGTTTGTCCACGGACCACGGACGGGGAACAGGCTCTCGGTGGACCGAGCACGGCACGGAAGAGCCGAGTTCGAAGTACATCTGGATGGCGTTCCTGGGCCCGGATACGCCTGCCTTGGGAGAGCGCTCCCAGATTCCTGCAGTCCAACAGAACCAGATTGCCGCGACCTTGGCGTGGTTTCTGGGGGAGGATTACGTGGCCGAGGTGCCGAAGGCGGGACACCGTATCGGCGCAGTGTTCGACATCAGCGTGCCAAAACGTTAACGGCAAGAGTTTGTGGGATGAGGGAGTGGACGTGCCGTTGCAAGCTGCACCAGAGTGGTTACGCCCAACCACTGCACTTGGATCAACACTGGCCACCTTCGCCAGGACTGCGGCCGGTCGACGCCCCGGTCCAAAAGTTGAGATTTGGCCACCGCTCTATCTTGTTTTGACGCGCACTACATCGAGACGCAACATCTGGCCTGCGAGGGGTTGATCCACAACCCCGGCGATAGTCTGCTGCCGATCCGGCGCGATCTTGCCATTATCAATTTGCCGATCATTGCCATCAGTGACGCGGATGACAATGGTCGCACCCGCTGCCACGGCAATGGTTTCCTCGAAGTCTTCCTTATAGATCTTGTGCCCAACCGAGGGATAGTGATTCAGCCAGTATGTCTGCTTGGGTTCCGAAACCTCGATTTCCCAGCGAGACCAATCTGGAGTACTGACCGTGCCGCCGATCTTGAAGTAGGGATGCTCGGGGTCGGGCGTGTCGCCGCCGGTGATCGTGGTGGGTTCGAAGATCCCACGAATGTGCAAGGTTACTTCATAAACCGCTCCAGCTTTTCCGCCAAACTTGAATGATTGCTCATGCAGCCGGTCGTGGAGACAAGTGTCGGGCTGCGGTGGGTATTGTGCAGTACACTTGTCGTGCAAAAAGAACTTATCGAAACCCGACGCAGCTTGCATGGGATCGTCTGCATATGGTGGAAACATCATTGCATTAAAAACCGAGAGGCAAAGAACTACCAATGCTACATGCAAGAAGCATCGCGTCGAACAAAGCCTGAAAACTTGCATCGTGAGTATCGCCATAATCCTTCCTCTGAGTTTTGAAAGACTGCTCCGGACGCGTGCAATAGTCAACTATATGTAGTCTAAACTTGGGACCCATAGTCTCCGCCACGCCTACAGGCCGCGGTTCGAGGCAGTCGGACCGCCGCGATCGACGGTTCGAAGTTCCCGTCGGTGAGTAGTGTGGAGCGGATTCGCGAGCGTGAGTCGCTGAAGCGTTCCTGGATCAGTTGGAGCGAGCCGAGGAAGGAGCAGACATGAGGACAATCGCGCTTGCCGGAGCTTGTGTGAGAGCATGCATAGCCCTGATGCCGGCGTTCGTTATCGCTGAGGCCAGAACGCCAGCGAGTCCGAGTGTAATACGCTTCATCGATGAGTCTTCTGTCGTTCTCCAGGCTAATGGAAACACCGCGACACAAATCAGATCCGCAATTCCGATCCTATCGGGCCTACATGGAGATGATGTACTC
>CAZNBG010000581.1:0-1567 GCA_964570915.1 uncultured Nitrospira sp.
ACGCGGTGATGGACCTCGACGGTTTCTTCGGCCTCCATCCCTCGTTGTCGACACTTCAGCCGTTGTGGAATCAGCGGCACCTGGCGATCGTGCATGCCGCCGGCTCTCCCGACCCGAGTCGCTCCCACTTCGATGCTCAGGACTTTATGGAGTCTGGCACGCCCGGCGTCAAAGCCACCGAAGATGGCTGGCTGAACCGAGCCCTGCGCTCACTACCTGCGGCTGCTAACAAGTCGGCGTTTCGAGCCATTGGTCTAGGGCCTTCTCTGCCTCGAATTCTCGCCGGACCCGAACCCGCAGTGGCGGTCAACAACATCAGCGAGTTCGGTGTGGGAGGCCGGAATCCGAACGCGACGCCCGTCTCCAACACTTTTGAAGCCATGTATGCGAATTCGGTGGATTCCGTTTTGCACGGCACCGGCCAGGAAACTTTCGAAGCCGTGAAGATGTTGAAGGCAGCTGATCCGGCGAAATACAAACCGGCAGCCGGCGCCGATTATCCCAAGGGACGCTTTGGCGAGAGCCTACGGCAACTGTGCCAGCTCATCAAGGCCAACCTGGGAGTGCAGGTCGCGTTTGCCGACATCGGCGGCTGGGACCATCACGTCAACGAAGGCAGCACACAGGGTCAGATCGCCAATGTTCTGCGCGAGTTCTCGCAATCTCTCGGCGCTTTCTGGACTGACCTCGGAGACCTGGCGGAAAACACGGTGGTGATTACTATGTCGGAATTCGGACGTACGGCTCGCGAGAACGGCAATCGCGGCACCGATCACGGACACGCCAACGTCATGTTCGTCATGGGAGGACCGGTAAAAGGCGGCAAGGTATATGGGCGCTGGCCCGGTCTCGATCAATCACAACTCTACGAAGGACGAGATCTGGCAGTCACCACTGATTTCCGTCGGGTCCTTGGTGAGGCAGTCGAACGGCATCTGGGAAACCCCGCTCTGGATCAAGTGTTTCCGGGTTTCGACAATCGAACAGAAAAATTCTTAAGCTGCCTGGGATAAATGTGGACGCGAGCGTCTCGCTCGTGCAGGCCAGAGGCAGTGACGCACGAGCGAGGCGCTCGCTCCTACATCTCAATCATTACGTCGCCGCCTTCGACTTTCAAGGGATAGATGGCAACTTTAGCTCCGGGATTGTGACTCGCCTCTCCCGTCTTGAGGTCCCACCGCCAGCCGTGCCAGGGACAAACCACTTTATCTCCCTCGATCAAGCCCTGCCCCAGGGGGCCGCCTCGGTGCAGGCAGACGTTGTCCATGGCCGAGATAGTTCCCTTTACGTTGGCTACGCAGATTACCTTGTCACCCAAGGGAAATTCTTTGGCTTCGCCCTCCGGGGGGAGGTCGGATTGAGCGGCCAGTTTTATGAAGTGGGGCATGAGACCCTTCAGAATTGTGGAACTGGGTTACCGAGCGGCGCTCGACCAGGGCAGCGTGGGCGGCTGTCCCCACGTGGCCCGTGGCTGGCTGCCGACTGACGACCGCCGACTGACGACTATTTTGGTTGCAGGGTCTGCCCGATCATCACCGGGCGCTTGAAATTCCCCACCAGGGTGGGG
>CAZNBG010000582.1:0-1538 GCA_964570915.1 uncultured Nitrospira sp.
TTAATTTGAAACGCAACCCGCGGGGCTTCAAGGTATTTTGTCCGCGAGCAGGTAGCCGACTCCGCGAATTGTGTGAATTAGCGGCGCAGGGAATCCTTTGTCGATCTTGTTCCTTATGGAGCTGATGTGGACATCGACAACATTACTGAGGCTGTCGTGATGGATGTCCCACACATGCTCTGTGATCATCGTCCGGGTTACCGGACGATCCGCGTGACGCATCAGAAATTCAAGCAGAGCGTATTCCTTGACCTTCAAATCGATTCGCTTTTCGCCGCGCTTGACCGTTCTCGTTGCCGTATCCATTTCAAGATCCGCAATGACGAGCTTCGTATTCTCCTGCACGCCCCGGCGTAAAAGCGCTCGGACTCTGGCAGACAACTCGGTAAAAGCGAATGGTTTGACCATGTAGTCATCGGCGCCCTTATCCAATCCGGTTATCCGCGCATTAACGTCTCCTTTCGCAGTCAGCATGATGACCGGAAGTCTGGGTTTTCTCGCTCGAACCTCGCCGACCACATCGAAACCGGATCGTTTTGGGAGCATCACATCCAGGACGACAACGTCGTAGTCGAAGCGGATTGCTTGATATGCTCCCGCCTCACCGTCATGGACCACATCCACTGCATGGCCTTCCTCTTCAAAACCCTTCGCGATGAAACTCGCAACTTTCTTTTCGTCTTCCACAACAAGGATGCGCATAAGTCAGCATTCTAGCAGGCGATTCATACAGATGTACTAAGTAGTCGGAGGTACTGCGGTTCCTTCCACTTCCAGATCGTTCTGTACGTGGAAGACGTTCGGAACCCCGTTTGCTGCAATAAACGCAAGTTGCTTCTCCGCTTGTGATGCAACCACTCCCTTCAAGGTTACGCGACCATTCTCAACGATGATGTGAATCGGCCCGACGGACTGGAGTGCATATCTGAACAGTGGGGAATCATACTTGTAGATTGACCTGTAGAGCGCTCTTCTCAGTTGAACATCGAAATTGGAAAGCGGAAGTACCGCGATGTTGTTCGTAACGCGAGACACTCCACTGATTCTCATCACGCGCCACTCGGCGTCGTGCTTGAGCGTCGGCCAGACAACCTGTCCGGCCAACGTGACCGCTCCATTGGGATCCACTTCCGCCTGAAGCCAGTCGAAGAGTGTGTAGTACGGCAACATCACCAGTTGGTGACGGACTTCTTCTTTCAACGCTTCGCCCTGGAGCGGTGGCCCGTTTTGAGGTTCGTCCACAAGCATTACAGGCGTTACGGCCCTGGCGGTCGCTGAGGCCACCGGATGGACCCTAGCAAAGGCCAAACCGACAACCAGAAATGTTCGGAACAAAGTAGATATCTTAGGCATGGGTACCTTCCATATTCGCATTTCGACGAACAACGATTCATTTGACGGGGGAGAAGAGAATCAGTCGTCGAAACAACCCCTTCGCTGAGGTTCACCTGAATCAACAAAATTAGCGGGCTTCGTCTCGTCTGCCCTCTTAACCAGAAGAGGGCAGGCTCAGGCCCCGCACGTTAGAACCTGAAAAA
>CAZNBG010000583.1:0-1532 GCA_964570915.1 uncultured Nitrospira sp.
TGACGGAGGGGCGGGACGATGAGCACGTTACCTGCTCGAAAGCCGACGCTGCATCTATGCACAGCGATGAGAAAGACCGCCGAGCCGCGATAGTCTGCTCACATGTGATCAGAGAGAGTGCCGAGGTAGGCGTTGTCTGCTATTCCAAGCATCCTGACGTACCCGATGACTCAGGCTGGATGTTCTACTGTTGTAAGGAGGACCACCAGGACGACGACTGGATGGTCGTGGCCGTCGAAACGGCTCTGCAAAAATGCTCGGGGCTATCCGAGCGGCTGACGCGGCCCGAGCTCGCGCTTCCGGACGGTTATTGGGCTTATCGCGATCCAGGCTGCACCCACTGGCGAGTCGCGCCAATGGCCGATTGACGCAATCTATGCCCATCCTCGCGAACGATCACGACAATGCATCCCAACGACCGTGGATTGTCAGCCGGTGGCCAATCGCGGCGGCTCTTTCCATTCTGCTGCTGGCAAGCACGCCGCTCGTCCATCCAGTAAGAATCGTGCTCGGCGCACACGGCGCGATGTTTGGGAGGTTCATCCCTGGAAGGGAGTGGGCTGTCCCCCTTCCTGAATACCCTTACTACACGTTCGGTCCGCTAGATTTCCCCCTTCCCAGTGGACCACGGTGGAAGTTCGGCTCCGGTTCCGGTGAGATGACGGGGGAATGTCATTTCCGATGGTTCGGTGTGCGGGATCTGCCAATCGTCATCATCTGGTGGTGAAGATGATTCGAGTACGGCCATTTAATAGAAGAGTTGAAAGAGCGAAATCGCACTGCCCAGGTTCGGGCGGCCCTCTCCGTCAACGGAGAGCTGGTGCTCCTTTATTGGCAGATCGGCCGGCGCATTTTGGCGCTGCTGCAGACGCAGGGCTGGGGAGCAAGGGTCATTGAGCGGGTTTCAAACGACCTCCTTCGTGAGTTCCCAGGCATCAAAGGGTTTAGCTCGCACAATCTTAAGTACATGCGCGCCTTTGCGGAGGCATGGCCGGAAGAGGCAATTGTGCAGCAGGCTGCTGCACAATTCACCTGGTTCCACAACTGCCTGATCTTCGACCGAGTTAAGTCCTCCGATCACCGAGTGTGGTACGTCAAGCAAACGGTCGCGAACGGCTAGAGTCGAAACGTACTGGCGATCCAGATCGAATCTCTCCTCCACGAACGGCTCGAGCAGGAGTTCAGTGAGCTATAGGAATGACGAACGAACTCGATGCGACACCGCGACGGGGTCGCCAGTTGTTCAGCGTCCGATGCGCCGGGCTATGTCTATTTCTGCTCGTGGCGTTCGGCATCGGAATGGCTGTGTCAATCGCTAGCAGGCGGGAACCCTCCGGTTGGATACGATTACCCGGAATATCGCTCGCGATCGGACTGACTGCGGAACCTCGATCATCCGGTAGGCAGGGGTTTCACGCCTTCATTCCTACACCGTCGGGAATCGAGCCCGACATATCGATGATGACCTACAAGCTTGGTACCGGCCTTGTCATCGTCAAATGGACCCGGTCCGATCTCGGCCGGTTGTGACA
>CAZNBG010000584.1:0-1529 GCA_964570915.1 uncultured Nitrospira sp.
GCATCGACATCACAGAACAGAAACGTGCGGAGGAAGCGTTGCGGAGGAGCGAGCAAGCCGTCCGGCGGGCATTTGAAGAACGAGAACGCCTCAGTCAGGATCTTCATGACAACCTGCTGCAATCTCTCTATGCCATCGGCATGGGATTGGAACTGACCAGGCAACGAATTCAGCGAATTTCTCATATGAATGCGAAGCGACTCGACGATTCCGTCGGCCAATTGAATAGTGTCATTCGCGAGGTGCGCAGTTTTATCCCGAGCATGCAGCCGCTCATCGCTGAGGAAAAAACACTGACCGATGCACTTCGCACACTGACCGACTCTTTCGTATCGACGGGAGCTCGTGAGATTGTCCTGGACATCGATGATAATGCCGCGATGCGGCTCTCACCCGAGCAGAGCACCCACGTACTCGCGATCGCTAAGGAAGCACTCAGCAACAGCATCCGGCATACAAAAGCCGCCAGGCGCATGGTGACGCTCCGGTTGCTGCGCAAAACGATTTACTTGGAAATCGCAGACAATGGCCGAGGATTCTCTCTCAAAGGACGGGAGGGTAATGGCATGGGCTTGAAGAACATGCGCGCGAGGGCCCGTAAGCTAGAAGGACGGATCTCGATTACCTCAGCAGCGAACAAAGGCACCACCGTCACGCTCTCCATCCCTTCACGCTGAGTGACTGCTTCTGAGAACCAGAAAAATTTGACAGAGACGCGATAGCGCTCTAGGATACAGCCCCCATCAGGTCCTTCCATCCTTTGTCGACTATTCACGTAACACCGGGAGCTTTATGTCCGACCACGATAGTCTCTCTCCTGTGTCAGATACCACCAACGCCCTCGAACATGCGTTCGAAACAGTCGTTTTTGCCAGCCGCTGGATTCAAGCCCCGCTGTACGGCGGATTGATCGTGGCGGAACTCTTATACGCGTACAAGTTTCTGATCGAATTGTGGGATATGGTGGTCCACATTCACAGCCTCGAAGAAACCAAGTTCATGCTCGGTGTGCTCGGATTGATCGATGTCACCATGGTGGCCAATTTGTTGACCATGGTGATCATCGGGGGCTATGCCACCTTCGTGAGCAAACTGAGCTTGGAGGGCCATCCTGACCGTCCCGACTGGCTCAGCCACGTCGACCCCGGTACGATTAAGGTCAAATTGGCCGCTTCTCTTATCGGCATCTCCAGCATTCACCTGCTCAAAGCATTCGTTGACGTCGCGAACACAGATCCCGAACACATCAAGTGGAAAATTTTCATCCACATGACATTCTTGGCTTCCGCCATTCTCCTGGCCTTGACCGACAAGATCATGCTGAAAGACAAGAAGCATTAGCGGTCATTCCTGGACTGATGCCTGGTGTGCCAATGAGCCTTACACGCTGGTGTTCGGTCGCACTCCTCTTCCTCGGCTTCCTCTCCACGAGTTGCGGAGTTTCTGTGGTCAACCTCCGCGACAATCTCGATCTCAATCAGGCTTCGTTCCACGACAAACTGGCCGCGAAGCAAGCGCCCGCTTGCGAA
>CAZNBG010000585.1:0-1526 GCA_964570915.1 uncultured Nitrospira sp.
TTGTTTAGTTCGACCCGGCTCGTAACAACGGTACTAAACGCGTGGCGTTACCGCTCAGAATTTTTGCAAGAACGGCTTCCGGTAGATCCAGCGAAACCAGCAGATCATAGAGCCGATTGCTAAACTCATCCCTCCCGAAGAACATTCGGTCCTGGTAGTCGACGAGAAACTTCCGAGTGAATTCCAGGTCGCGCGAAAGAGCAGTGTAGCCGGAGCCCGCCGAGAGATCGCAATTCAAATTGGGATATTTGTCGAGAAACTGCAGCAGCCGGCCGCGACCGACTATCGGCTTTCCGGCCGGATAGGCCAAAGGTTCCTGGTCCGCATCAGCTGACACTTCTCTCCAGAATCCCGGTGCGTGGCCCAAGAACTGTGTTTTAGGGCAGAGGCGCAGGGCTGTCTCGATATTTTCGATCCCTCCTCCATACCACCACTGTCGCGAGCTTGGAACGCCTTGTCGCGGAAAGGTGACATCCAGATGAAACGTCACCGGCAGTCCCAGCTCGCCGCAATAATGACACAGCCGCAGCGCATCCGGATCGTCGTAACGCAAACGCAGCTTGAATTCACCGAAGACGCGAACATGATGGATGTCAACTGCAGCTTTCAATCGAGCGTGCGCTTGAGGATCACGAGGGTCTACGGTTGTCCCCAGAATGAACCGGTCTGGATAACGCTCGGCAACTTCGATGACTTGCCAGAAAGGGATGCCGATGCCTGTTGGATCCAACGTGGAATAATAATCCGGACTCATCTCACGTTCCGGCAACTCCCAACTTAAGAGCCAGGCTCGATCGATGCCGGCCGCATTCATGTTTTCGATAATGCGGGCGCCGTTGTGACCAATCCAGCGTGGATGGCAGTGCACGTCGATGACCCGGTGCCGGGGCTTTCGTGTTCCCTGCTGTCGGTTTTCCTGGTCCTGAGAACTCATGAGAATTACGGGTCCCCGTGCGATCCAGGCCGCGGCACCGCCCGAGACGGCTTTCAGCCATCGGCGGCGTCCGAGAATGGGCGATGTCATTTTTTCTCTTCAGGAGGTTTGGGCGGAATGGTTTCGGCTTGCGGTGTAACAGCCTTGATGTTCGGCGACGTCGAGGCTTTAACATTGCCAACAGCCCAGGCGATGCCACCCAGGAGAACCGATTGGAAAATGGGATTAGTCCAAACGTCCTCGCGGTGCCCCATTGACGTATAAAACACTCTTCCCTTGCCGTGATGGCGGGCCCAGGTTGCCGGATAGTTCGGGCGGTGATAGTCCGAACCCTCCATTCCCTCGGTGCTTTGAACCAAGACAACGTGCAGATCGGAAGCAAAGCTCTTCAACGAATACCATTCATCCTTCAGCCGGAACTCTCCCTTGATGTTTTCGCACCCTGGGAAATGAGGTGACACCAGCTTCATTGTCGCCTCCTTTTGAGGTCCATGCCGGATAAACTCCCCGCCAAGCATACGAATGTAGGGATCTCTGGCATCCGGATCTTGAGTCCTAAAATTCCCACCCTTGCTTATGAAGGTTTCCCCTG
>CAZNBG010000586.1:0-1509 GCA_964570915.1 uncultured Nitrospira sp.
GTTGTGATTCCCAGGTTGCCCCTTACACTTTGTGCCCCCCTTAGGCGTGTATTGAACTTTGCTACGCATTGAGTACGAGACAGGTGACTATCCTGCAAACTGTCTCGTGAGACATCGCGCCCAGCCTCATCATAGCTGGGGTTTGGAATGAAACGGGGTAGCCCCGTGGTGGCGTTACCGACGGCTCAGTTGGGAGAAACTATCCGAAGTACTCGCGGACCGCAGAACGGACAGATATGAGCATTGGTTCTCGTTTGGTCGCGGCGCCACTAAGCGGCGATTGGAATCATAGCCCAGTTGACGGGGAGCTTACGAACATCGACTTCGTTGGGGGCATGGCAGCCTCCCATACCCCGGAGACGTCCAGGGTTTTATCTCAGGCGGGATTGCAGCACTGCTCGATGAGAATAAAACCAAATGATAGTTCCGCACTCATGGCATTTTCCGATCGAACCCCTTTGGCTGGAGGCAGTGTATTCCGGTTTTCAACGATCCAATATTTTCGACAAAGGAACTTCACGTGCTGAGGCAATCTGACTTTTCCCATACTAAGGCCTCCATGCCCCAGATCAAGAGGGAGAGCAAAACATACAGCGGCCAATGCGAATGTTTTTCGGCTCTAATCCGGCGTGCTAGCCTCTGATTTCTACCCTCAACGTCATAGGCTCGCCTTGCCGCATCACATTAAAATGAACGACATCTTCATGCGGCAGCTGCTGAAAGAGGTTCCAGAGTTTGACGGGGTCTCGCATCTCTTGGCCGTTGACCCCTACCAAAATATCATCTTCCTGGAAACCGGCCAGATCCACGACGCCGACCTGGCGAATGTCTTCCAAGCGGAATCCTTGAATGTCGCTGCTCCGAGAGAAATGCGGATGAAAGGTGGCCTCTTTCAGGTACGATTCGAGGGATTGGCTGACTTGAACCAGATGTCGGCGGTCTATTACCCGGCGGTTTGCGGTCGGTCGAACCGGAGAGGCCTCTGCTGGTGCTTCAGCTCTGGGAGATTTTTGTAACAGGACGTGATACAGCCATTCTTCATGAGAGCCTCGCCGAAACAAGATTCGGTCTTTTTCGATGATCGCCAGTTCCCCGACCTCAGGAACCTGATCATGTATGCGATACATGGCTTGAGTCCTTGTCGACACGGTTTCTAAGATCGCCTGATGCGTGCCATCCCGATCGAGGACCAAGCCGATCAGGGCCACCTGAGTGGAAACATTCAAGGGCTTCACGAGGGAAGGCTTTCCAGACAAAAGTGTCGGCTCAGGGTGAGCCATCGCACCCGTATCATACTGGAATAATCCACTCGCCAAGATGGTTTCGACGTACCGCTGTGCCCCATCAGAGGAATCCGGAGCATCAGCGTCACTCGTGGCCACAGCAAGACGTGTGGTGCCGAAATCCAATTGGCTACGAAACGACGCAGCTCTACAGGCACTGAAAATGTGCGCAAGCAGATAACTGCTGAGACCGACGAGGATAAGGGTCATGCACGGGCCGATGCGA